>SLIW01000076.1 GCA_007135435.1 Natronomonas sp. | reverse complement strand
TGCCGGGAAGATACCGATGTTCACCTCCGGCGTCCCGAACGTCGCGTCCTCGGAGGCGACGATCACGTCGCAGGCGCCGGCCAGGCCCATCCCGCCGGCGAGGCAGTACCCCTCGACGGCGGCGACGGTCAGCGCGGCGGTGTCGACCGCGGCCTCCACGAGCCGCTGCATCCCGGCGAACCCCTCGCGGTAGGCCTCCGAGCCCTGGCCGACGGCGCTGGCCATGGACTTGATGTCGCCGCCTGCACAGAACGTCCCGCCGGCGCCCCGCACGACCACGACCCGGGCCGGGCCCTCGTCGGCGAAGGCGAAGACGTCCAGGAGTCCCTCGATGACGGCTCCGCTCAGGGCGTTGCGCTGGTCGGGTCGGTCGATCGTCGCCCGGACCACCAGCCCGTCGTCTGCCACCTCGACCGCCAGGTCCTCGTTCGAGAGTTCCGCGCCGGCGTCCATCCTGTCGAAGCCATGTGCCGGCGGTCCCATCACCGTTTCGGACGGTCGTGAACGGACGACGGGTTCAATCGGTGTGCGGCCGGCCGAGGTCGAACACGTCCGAAGGACGACGACGACGTCGAAAGCGGGGAGCCCCTTCCGACCATGCCGTCCATCCAGGCCGTCCGTCCAGGGTGTGTTTTATGTCCGCATCCCCGGTAGTCTGCGGTGATGCCCGCCGACCCCATCGACTACGCCGCCTACGACGAGGGGCGCGACTGCAACTACTGGGCGCTCGACCGGACCCTCCAGTTCGAGGCCCGTCGGATCTACCCCGACGACGAGTACCGGTGGGCCGAGCCCCTCCTGGAGGACTTCGGGGAGGTCCTGGGCCACGAGATGGCCCACACCGCCGAGCGGATCGACGAGGAGGGCCACGAGCTCCGGTCCTTCGACCGGTTCGGGAACCGGCTCAACGAGGTCCGCTACCACCCGTTGCTCGAGCGCCAGGAGGAGATCGCCTACGAGACGTTCGGCATGACCCACGACGCCTTCCACGCGCCGCCGGGCCGCGACGAGCCGGTCGGGTTCGCCCACACGCTGTTGATGCAGGCGCTCCTGTGCAACGTCGACGCCGGCTTCTGCTGTCCGGTCTCCATGACGACCGGGGCCGCCATCGTCCTCGACAAGTTCGACGACGGGACCCTCGGGGAGTACTTCCAGGGGCTGACGAGCCGCGACATCGACGAGCACATCGAGGGGGCGATGTTCCTGACCGAGGAGCAGGGCGGTTCCGACGTCGGCGCGAACGAGGTGCGCGCGGAACCGACCGACGAGGACGGCGTCTACCGGCTCTACGGCGAGAAGTGGTTCTGCTCGAACATCGACGCCCAGGGCGCGCTCGCGCTGGCGCGGACGCCCGACGCCCCGGATGGCGTCGCGGGGCTGTCGCTGTTCCTCGTCCCGCGGACGACCCCTGACGGCGCGGTCAACGACGCCCACTTCCGGCGGCTCAAGGACAAGCTCGGGACCATCTCCGTCCCGACCGGCGAGATCGAGTACCAGGGCGCCGAGGGCTATCTCGTCGGCGAGGAGGGCGAGGGATTCCGGTACATGGCCGAGATGATGAACTTCGAGCGGCTCACCAACGCGACCGGCGCGGTCGGGGTCATGGGACGGGCGCTCCTGGAGGCGAAGGTCCGCGCGGCGAACCGGGAGGCGTTCGGCGCGACCATCGACGAGTACCCCCTGATGCGCCGCGACCTCGTGGACATGGCCGTCGACTACGAGGCGGCGGCGGTCTTCTCGTTCGAGGCGGCGCGGGTGTACGACGAGCGAGAACGAACGGAAGCCGTCAGCGGGGACGACGCCTACCAGCTGATGCGGCTATTCGTCCCAGTCGCGAAGTACAGGACCGCCCGCATGGCCGTCGAGACGACCTCCTACGCGATGGAGGTGCTCGGCGGCAACGGCTACGTCAAGGGGCACACGACCGAGCGCCTCCTCCGGGACGCCCAGGTGCTCCCCATCTGGGAGGGCCCGTCGAACATCCTGGCGCTGGACGTCCTGCGGGCGTTCGAACGCGAGCAGGCACACGAGGCGCTGATTCCGTACGTTCAGGAGCGACTCGCGGAGGTCGAGCACCCGGCCCTGCAGGAGCCGACGGCGTCCGTGGAGGAGCGGTTCCACGAGCTCCAGACCGCGATCGGGACCCTCGCGACCGAGGACGGCGACTACGCGCAGTACCACGCCAAGCGGCTGTCGGACCTGATCTTCGACGTCGTGACTGCGACGCTCCTGCTCTCGGAGGCGCAGTGGCAGCTCGACGAGGAGGGCGACGGCCGGAAGGCGCTCGTCGCCCGCCGGTTCGTCGAGACGCGCTTCGGCGACGACGAGACCTACGGCGTCGCCTCCGGCGAGCGCTTCGCGATGGAGGACGACGTCTTCGACGCCATCGTCCGGTACGCGGGCGTCGAGCCCGCGGCGCTGCTCGAGGCAGCACCGGCCGACGACTGACCGGTCCGTCCCTCCCTCGCCTCGTGTCCGACCTGGCGAGGAGAGACCAGGCGAGGATCGGCTTGGCTCTGCAAGGCCAGGAACGGCTCGGTCCAGTTCGGCCCGGCCAGGAACGGCTCGGTCCGGTTCGGCCAGACCAAGTTCTGCCCCGCCCGGCCCGACCCGGCATGCGGGATCCCGCCCCCGACGTGGCAGTAGTCGTAAGGTCACGGCGACCCAAACGCCTCCATGGACGCCGAGGCAACGGTGGGCGCCTACTACGACGCCCTCCGGTCGGGCGACCCGCTGTACCCGTTCTTCGCCGACGAGGAGACGACCGTCAAGTTCGGCATCGGCGAGCGGCTGACGGGCTACCCCGAGGTCCGCGAGGGGCTCCGCTCGCAGACCGAGACGACCGGTGACTGGGAGGTCGACAGCGGGCAGTTGCTGGTCGTGACCGGCGACGGCGGCGACCACGCGTGGTTCTCCGACGACGTGTTCATGGCGTGGACCGACTTCGAGAAGGGGATCAGATACGAGTTCGAGACGCGCTGGAGCGGGACGCTCGAGCGGCGGCCCGACGCGCCCAGGGACGGACCGGGTGAGGCGACGACGTCCTGGCGGTTCGTCGGGATGCACGTGAGCACCGAGGGGGACACCTGAGGTGGGGCGGCGAACCACCGACCCCGGCAACGGCGGGCCCCAGTGATGGTGGAACCGATCCCGGACGCCGACCGCCGGCGGACGCTCCGGCGGGCGAAGGTGGCCCTCGTCGTCCTCGTCGGCGCATCCGCCGGCCTCGTCACCACGCAGGGAGACGCCTCTCCGGCGATCGTGGTTGGGGCGGTCGGTGGAGGGGTCCTGCTCGGCGCCGCACTCGTCTGGCTGCTGTTCCCCGACGTCCGTGACATCTCGCCGGCGTCGGCCCGCCGGGACAGGCTGGATGGAGCGCTCCATCGGGGCGGTCGGAGTGGTCGGGGTGGTCGGAGTGGTCGGGACGGTCGGGTCGGTCGGAGTACTCCAGGTGGTCGTGGGACTCCAGGTGGTCGGGGTGCTCCAGGCGATCAGAACGATGTAGGTGGTCGGGGGCATCAGGACGTTCGGCGTCGTCACGACCCCCATCGAG
>SLIW01000544.1 GCA_007135435.1 Natronomonas sp. | reverse complement strand
GGGGAGATCTACGAGACGGCCAAGGCCGGCGACCTCTCCACGGGCGACCTCTTCGAGGCCGGCTACCGCCTCTTCCTCGAGGAGCCACAGGGCCCCCGGCTCGGGCCGTTCCTCGCCGCGCTGGACGACGCGTTCGTCGTTCGACGCCTGCGCCGCCAGGGGTGAGACGGGAACGGTCGTGGCGTCGTGGAGTCGTTCGTCGTCGTGGTATCGGTCGTGATGTCGTTGTATCGGTCTTGGTAGTGGTGCCGGTCATGGCGTCGCGGTGTTGGTCGTGGCGTCGCGGTGTCGGTCGGGACGGCGTCGTGCCGGTCGGACGGCGTCGAACTCCACCCACTCCACTGTCGGCCGGATGATTCCACCGGGGGCTGGACGATCCAGGCATTGACCCGCCGACTGACCCGACAGGTAGACCCACCGCGCGAAAGGCTGGACTTTTGAGGCCCGGTCCCTCTACCGAGAGTAATGAGTACGCTGCTGTGGGTGCTCGTCGGCATCCTCCTCTACACGTCTCTCGCGATGGCGCTGTCCGCCCGTGGGCTGTTGCCCTCGTCGATGAAGGTCACGGGGCCGATCCTCACCGTCCACACCAAACGGGGTCGGGCGTTCCTCGACTGGCTGTCGTCGCCCAGACGCCTCTGGCGTGCCTGGGGGAACTTCGGCGTCGGCATCGCCGTCGTCATCATGTTCGGGGCGTTCCTGGCGGTCCTGTTCTCCGCCCTTAGCGCCATGACGGAGCCGGAGGCCGCGCGGATCGCGCGTCCCCAGGACGCGCTGGTCATCCCAGGGGTCAACCAGTTCCTCCCGTGGGCGGCGGCGGTCGACATCCTCGTCGGGCTGGTCGTCGGCCTCGTGGTCCACGAGGGCGGCCACGGCCTCCTCTGTCGGGTCGAGGACATCGAGATCGAGTCGATGGGGATCGCCCTGATCGCGCTGATCCCCCTCGGGGCGTTCGTCAAGCCCGACGAGGAGAGCCAGCGGGCGGCCGACCGCGGCGGCCAGACGCGCATGTTCGCCGCCGGGGTGACGAACAACTTCCTGGTGACCCTGCTGACGTTCGTCCTGCTGTTCGCGCTGGTCGCGGGGTTCGTAGCCGTCGCGCCGGGGGTCCACGTCGGCGGCGCGCTCCCGGGGTCGGCCGCCGACGAGGCAGGCCTCGAACACGGCGACGTCATCACCGCCGTCGACGGCGTCGCGGTCGACGACGAGGAGACGTTCGAGGCGGCCCTCGCGGACGCCGACCGGGAGGTGACGGTCGACCGCCACGACGCCGACCCCGCCACGGTCGAGCGGAGCCTCATCGTCACACGCGCGGTCGTCGACGCACCCGTCGGGACCGGCACGACCGTCCTGGCCGTCGACGGCGAGGAGATGTACACCCGCTCGGCGTTCGCCGCCGCGCTCGAGGGCGAAGAGGTCGTCGAGCTCGAGACCGATGGAGGCACCGTCAGGTTCCCCGTCGGCGTCTTCGTCAGCACCGTCGAGGAGGGCGGGCCGCTCGGGGAGGCGGGCGCCCCGGACGTCCCGATGCTGATCCACAGCGTCGGCGGCGAGGCGACGCCCGACAACGACGCCGTCTCGGCGGTCCTCTCGGAGACCGAACCTGGCGAGACCGTGGAGGTCGTCGCCTACCACGAGGTCGGCGAGGGCGACGGGACCGACCCATGGGACGGCGAGCGTCACACCTACGAGGTCACCCTCGGCGAGCACCCCCAGGCGGGCCACGGTTACCTCGGCGTCGGGGGCATCCAGCAGGGCACCAGCGGCGTCGTCGTCGACGACTTCGGCATCGACGTCTACCCCGCCGACCAGTACCACGCCCTCCTTGGCGGCACCGGCTGGGGCGACGACCCGGTCTCCACGTTCGTCTCCCGGACGTTCGCGCTGCTCGTCTTGCCGTTCGCGAGCGTCATCGACCCCGCCCTCGGGTACAACTTCGCGGGCTTCAACGGCGAGATCACGAACTTCTACGAGGTCTCCGGGCCGCTCGGCGCCGGGGTGGTCTTCGCGCTGGTGAACGTCCTCTTCTGGACGGGCTGGGTCAACCTCAATCTGGGCATCTTCAATTGCATCCCCGCGTACCCGCTTGACGGCGGCCACATCCTCCGGTCGTGCGTCGAGGCGACGCTCGCGCGGCTTCCCGGGGAGGCGACGCCGGGGCTGGCCGGCGCGATCACCACCGCGATCAGCCTCGTCATGATCCTGAGCCTCGTGGGACTGCTGTTCCTGCCGCAGCTCATCGGCTGACGGCCCTCACCGTCCCGGACAGCCCGGCGCGACGGTGGCTCACGGCGACGGTTAACGGCGATGGCGGCTCCAGGCATAAATCCCGGCCGAGACTAGCCTGTCGGGCGGACGAAGAGGACACCGGAGGAGAGCGTCGGGCGACGGGACCCGTTCGGCCGACTGCGTGCCGACCGGGGGTCACCAGGCGGGTGCGTGGTCGTGGCCGACCACCGCACAGGCCACGTTCAGCGCCAGCGCGCCGACGACGGCGACCGGGTGCTGCTCGGCGGCACCGGTCGCCAGCCCGGCCAGCAGGACGAAGGGGAGGAGGGCCGCGGCCCAGAAGGCAGCAGCCCGGACGCCAGCGAGGACGTGCCCGGCGATGGCGGCAGTGAGCTGTCCCGGTTCGGGGGTCGGGGGCGAACGTGGCGTGGGGGCGCTCGACACGGGTGCTCTCCTCGATGAATTCTATGGGCGGACACCCGGATATAAAGGGGAGAGCATTGTGGTGAGTTCAAGATCGTTCGCATCGTTGGTAGCATTTCTAACCGCCGATAAGACGTGACTAACGACCGTTCACGGAGCGTCGTCGGGAACTCACAACGGGTCTCCTTCGATCACGATCCTCGGTCTCAGTCGGGGCGAATATGAGCGACCGGTCGTCGCGTGTGCGCCACATCCGACCGTCGCGGCTCCGCGCCGTCCGACCGTCGCGGACCCGACGGCGTCGACTCAAAACTCCCATTAGCCGGGCCCCCGAAGCCGCCGTATGGACAGACGCCGACCGCCGGGGACCGAGGAGGGGTGGTACGCCCTCCACGACCTCCGGCGCATCGACTGGGACGCCTGGCGCGACGCGCCGGAGCGCGAGCAGGTCCGCGCCATCGAGGAAGGGGTCGACTACCTCCGGGACCACGAGGCGCTCGCGGACGCCGACGAGGGGGCATCGGCGGTCTTCTCGATCGTCGGCCACAAGGCCGACCTCCTGATCCTCCACCTGCGCCCGACGCTGGCCCACCTCGACCGTGCCGAGCGACGCTTCGAGTCGACCGCCCTCGCGCCCTTCACCGATCGGGCCTCGTCGTACGTCTCCGTCACCGAGGTCTCGGGGTACATGCACGAGGAACTCACGGAGGGCCTCGAGGAGATGGAGGACGCCGGGATGCGGAACTACATGCGCCAGCGGATCTACCCGAGGATCCCCGACGCCACCCACGTCTGCTTCTATCCGATGGACAAGCGTCGTGGGCCAGAGCACAACTGGTACGACCTGCCCTTCGAGGAGCGCGCGGAGTATATGTCGGCCCACGGCGAGGTGGGTCGGGCGTACGCGGGGAAGGTCACCCAG
>SLIW01000035.1 GCA_007135435.1 Natronomonas sp. | reverse complement strand
CGGTCGACGACTGTACAGTACGCGCGGGCGACCTCGAACCTGCGGTCGCCGGCCTCCTCTCGGTACTCCAGGTAGGGACAGGTCATATATCCGCGTCGGTCCAGTCGACCATGAACGTTGGCCGCCGGATCGATGACCGGGTCGCCCGACGGGCCGGACGACGATCCGCCCACCGATGGGTCGTCCACGACCTCGATGACGACCCGCGGGGGCCCCTCCAGCCGAATCCCCAACTGGGTAGAACACGCACCCGGAAGGGCTTTGTCCGACGGTCGGCAACGTCACGTGTGAACCTCTTCCGTGCGGCCCGGGCGGTGGCCTCCGTCGAGGGCGACGGGGTCATCGACTGGGACGCGGTCGGGACCGCAGCGCGTGCCGGGACCGACCCCGGCGAGCTCGCCCTCACGGAGGCCGACCGACGGGGGTACGCTGACGACGTCGGAGACGCCAGGGACGCCGTCCGCGAGGTGGCCGCCGCGGACTTCGACCTCCCGGAGACAGTGCACGTCCAGAACCGACACCACTGGATCGACGCCAACCTCTCGACGTTCGAGCGGTTGCTGTCGCCCATCGAGCAGAAGGCGTCGCTGGCGCCGACCGTCGCCCGGGCGGTCAACACCGGGACGATGGCCGTCTCCCTCGGCTTCCTCGCCAGGCACGTCCTCGGGCAGTACGACCCGCTGTTGCTCGCCGACGAGGACCCGGAGCTCTACTTCGTCCACCCGAACATCGGCGCGGTCGCCGCCGACCTGTCGGTCGACCGCGACCGGTTCCGGCGCTGGATCGCCTTCCACGAGGTGGCCCACGCCGCGGAGTTCGGCGCGGCGCCCTGGCTCGCGCCCCGCCTCGAGGACGCCGTCGAGGAGGCGATCGAGAACCTCACCGCCGGCCGGTTCGACCGCGGGGCGTTCCGGGAACTCGACGTCACGATGACGGCCGTCGAGGGCTACGCGGAGCTGGTCATGGACCGGGCCTTCGACGACGAGTACGCGGACCTACGGGAGAAGCTCGACGAGCGCCGGGCGGCGGTCGGGCCGCTCTCGCGGGTGATCCGCGAGCTGCTCGGCTTCGGGATGAAGCGCCGCCAGTACGTGCGCGGGAAGGCGTTCTTCGACGCCGTCGCGGACGAACGCGGGCTCGAGGGGGCCGCTCTGGTCTGGGAGCGCCCCGAGAACCTGCCGACCGACGAGGAGCTCGACGACCCCGCCCGCTGGCTGGCGCGGGTTGGCTAGGACGGGGAACGGCCGTTACGACATCCAATCCTTGTATATTACGACATCCAATCCTTGTATATTACGACATCCAATCCTTGTAGAGGTACTCCATACGCATAGTCCTGGGAACCCCCCACCGAGCCAGCCAGTCCGGGGCACCACCGCCGATGCCGGGGCCGTAACCGACAGCAGTGAGGCTCCGCCTGCGGCGAACGCCCCGTCGACGCCAAATCAATAAGTACGCTCGGTACGTATGTGAACACAGACCATGGACGCGGGGGCGTACCTCTGGATCGCCGCGCTCGCGGCGTCGATGGTGGTGCTCCACCTCCTGGTCGTGGCGTACCTCTACCGGACGGTGGGTGGAGAGGCGCGACCGGACGGGGACGAGCCGGCCGGAGGACCCAGCTGGTCGCTGTTCGGGGCGTCCACCGACCGGTCCGAATCGACGGTGCCGGCCGATGGAGAGGAGTCCTCCGGGATGAACGGTCCCGGACACGCACGCCCTGACGCGGAGGATACTGCTGGTGACCCACCGCGGGACGCCGGGGCGGACGCCGACGCCCACGTCGAAGCCGACGAGCTGACGCCGTGTCCGACCTGTGGGACGCCGAACGACCCGACCTACCGGTTCTGTCGGTGGTGTATCGCCGATCTGTCGGACACGGGCACGTCCATCGGTGGCGCGGGTGGAACAGAGCGGCTCCGGAGCTGATCGCGTGATCGCTTGGGCGGGGCTCGCCCGCTACTGCCGTTCGAACCGGGGCGTGACGTACCCGTCGTCGTCCTCGTCGTACCCGCTGAGGACCACCCGGTCGCCGATCTCGGCCCGTTCGCCCTCCAGGCGGGCCATGAGCCGTGCGTCGCCGAGGTCCACGACCGCGACCTGGTAGCCCCGTTCGTCGACGCCGAGCGGGGGCACGTTGACCGTGGTCTCGGTGTAGACGACGCCCTCCGTCGAGAGCTCGACCGTCTCGAGGGCGGTCGACCCACAGTGCGGACAGGCGGCCTTGGGCGTCCCCTGAACCGCGTCGCAGTCGCCGCAGCGCTGCCCGCGCAGGTCGCCCTCCCGGACCGCCTCGCTCCACGCCTCGTGGGTCAGCCGGTCGGCGTCGATCCCGCTCGCCCGGCCGGATCCCCGGTCCGTCATCCGCGTACCTCCATGACGGTGACCACGGTGGTCGCGGCGTCGCCGCCGAGGTTGTGGGCGACCGCGCGTTCGGCGCCGTCGATCTGCCGCTCGCCGGCGTCGCCGCGGAGCTGGGTCGTCAGCTCGACGAGCTGTCCCGTGCCGGTGGCGCCGATGGGGTGGCCCTTGGCCTTCAGGCCGCCGGAGGGGTTGATCGGGATCTCGCCGTCGCGTGCGGTCCTGCCCTCCGCGGCGGCGAACCCTCCCTGCCCGTCCTCGATCAGGCCGAGCGCCTCGCTGGCGAGGACCTCGGCGCCGGTGAAGCAGTCGTGGACCTCCGCGAAGTCCATCCCGCCGGCGGAGGTGTCAGCCTGCTCGTAGGCCTGTGCGGCGGCGTCGCGGGCCGCCTGCGTGACGTGGGGGACCTCCTTGTCCGCCAATGGGACCACGTCGGTGGCGTGGCCGACGCCCCCGACGTCGACCGGCGCGTCGAAGGAGTCCGCGAGGTCGTCACTGACGAGGATCACGGCGCTCGCGCCGTCGGAGAACGGACAGCAGTCCATGAGCCGGAACGGATCCGCCACGATCGGGCCCTCGAGTGCCTCCTCGACGGTCGTCTGCTTGCCGAAGTGTGCCTTCGGGTTCAGCGCGCCGTTGCCGTGGTTCTTCACGGCGACGTGGGCGAGCTGCTCCTCGGTGGTGCCGTGTTCGTGCATGTGCCGCTTGGTGAACAGCGCGAACACGCCGGGGAAGGTGATCCCCGTCGGCTGCTCGTACTGCCGGTGGGACGCCGACGCGAAGATGCGCGTCATCTCCGCGGTGTCCTTGCCGACCCCCGGCGTGCACCGCTCGACGCCACCGACGAGGACGACGTCGTGGACGCCGCCCTCGACCGCCTCGACGGCGTTCTTGAACGCGTTCGCGGACGTCGCGCAGGCGTCCTCGTAGCGCTGGACCGGGATCCCCGCCATCCCGACGTGGGAGGCCACCTTCGGGCCGAGGTGGGTGTCGTTCTCGGTCTGGCCGCCCATCGCGTTCCCGAAGTAGAGGGCCTCCACCTCGCCGGGCTCGACGCCCGCGTCGGCGAGGGCCCCGAGGGCGGCCTCGCCGAACAGCTCCTGCATCGGCCTGTCGTGGACGCCGAACCGCGTCATGTCGGCGCCGACGACCGCTGCTCGTGCCATACCGGCCCAAAGGATGAGCCACGTATAACCGGCACGGTTCCGGCGATGGCTGTGGGG
>SLIW01000432.1 GCA_007135435.1 Natronomonas sp. | reverse complement strand
CGACCTCGAATCTCCGACCTCGAACCTCTGACCTCGAACCTCCGACCTCCGATCGGCCAGGATTCGCCGTGCCTCGCCACGGGTGACGGGTCCACCGTGACGCGTGACGAGGACGCGCCGAAAGACGATCTACGGGCCCCCGGGTGCCGATATCGTGAAAAGCGGGTGACAGTAGCAACGCCGAAGGTGGGGACGGGTCATCCAGCCCGGCCTGTCACCCACTCTCCCAAGGGTCGTGGACGTCAAAGATGCTAGTTCCAGTTTCGACCGTCGAAATCACCGAAAGTCGTGATGGTGGGCCCCTCGGCCGTCGAGGCGGAATCGGGAGCCAGTGACACTCCCGGGTCCGTCGTCGATGGGCTCTCCTCGCCCGAAAAGGTGGGGACGACCGGACATCGACAAAGACCCGACATCACGGACGATCGACCCATCAACACACGACCGGCCCATCGACACACGACCGGCCGTCGGTGCACGGTGCAGCCGGTCCGAAAATGGCGAGCTACCCGACCGTGAGGGTGCCGTCCGAGTCGGCGTGGACGCGGTGGCCGGCGTACTCGAACGTGACGGCGACGTGGGTCTCGGAATCGAGCAGGGTCTCGAGCGCGTCGGTGTCGACGGTCTCGCCGAGCGGCGGGAGCTCGAGTGGATCGACCCGTTCGATCGCCGAGACCTCCTCGAGGATCCGAAGTACCATGCCCTGTCCCTGGTTCGTCCTGGCCATCCTCATATGGGGCTCGTATACCGAATCTGCAATAAGTCTAGCTGATGCGTACGACGTGCGACAGGTGAGACGAACCGAAGTGACGTCCATCCGGGTGGGATGTCCAGCGACGTGGTAACGAATGAGGGGGACCGAGGGGCATCACCGAACTGGATCGGCCACATAGGCCAGCAGCGAGGACGCCACCGACTGCGCGGATCGGGTTCGGAGAACGACCCAGGTCTTTCGACCAGGTTGACCCGTTCGGTCCATCGAACGCCCACGGCGGCGACAACCAACCGGCACGTAGCCGAAAACCACCGTTTTGTGGCGCCCGGGTGTCCCTCCCGACATGGGCGAGGGAGACGATTCGAGCCCCAGCGACACGATGCGCGAGCGCGCCGCGGGGAGCGGCTGGCGCCTCTGGGTCCTGATGCGCCTGGACCGGTACGTGCTCGCGGGCGTGATCTTGCTGGCCATCTTCGCGTCGCTGGTGCTGTTGAGCGTCGCCGGGCCGAGCCCGTTCCGGGCGCTGGTCGAGGACGCCGACGCCCTCCAGACCCTCTTCGGGTCGATGATCGGCCCGATCATCACCGGCGTCACGCTCGTCGTGACCATCGGCCAGCTGGTGCTCTCCCAGGAGCTGGGCGCGATCGGCGACCAGCGCGAGCGGATGCAGGCGTCGATGGAGTTCCGCCGCGACGTCGAGGACCTCGGATCGTTCGGCGTGAGCCCGCCCGAACCGGCGGCGTTCCTCCGCGAGCTCGTCGCGGCGATCGAGGACAGCGCCGAGCGGCTCCGGGAGACGACAGCCGACGAGCGCGAAGAGGAGGTCCGCGAGCGGATCGACGAGTACGTGGCCGACCTGGACGAGCACGCCGAGACCGTCCGGGCGGACGTCGAAGACGCCCAGTTCGGGACGTTCGACGTCATCTGGAACGTCCTCTCGTTCAACTACTCCTGGAAGATCTTCGAGGCCCGGCAGATCGCCGACGAGCACCGCGACGCGCTCTCCGAGGAGGCGACCGAGGCCATCGACGAGGTCATCGAGGCGCTCACGTTCTTCGGCCCCGCCCGCGAGCACTTCAAGACGCTGTACTACCAGTGGGAGCTGATCAACCTCACCCGCGCGCTGCTCTACGCCGCGGTCCCCGCCCTGGTGGTCGTCGCCGGGATGGTCATGTACGTCGACGCCGACGCGGTCACCGGCGCGACCCTCGGCGTCGACAACCTGGTGTGGCTCGCGAGCGCCGCGTTCACCGTGAGCCTCGCCCCGTTCGTCATCCTGCTCGCCTACGTGCTCCGGATCGTGACGGTCGCCAAGCGCACCCTCGCCATGGGCCCGTTCATCCTCCGGGAGACCGAGCGGGACGCCGACAGCGACGTCTGATCGGGTTCGAAACCCGCATGGGTGGCGAAGCCCGCGGGACACCGACGCCTGAACGGGAACCACAACGCTTTCTCCTGGACGTCCGTAGCCGGACCCATGGAGACCCGGACGTGGGCCCGCGAGCACGTGCCGGCGTTGACGGCGGTCCTGACGATCGCGGCGCTGGCGCTGGTCTTCGGCGCCGCCCTGCAGGTCCTGCCGGTGGGCGGCCTCCCGCAGCCCGAGCCGCTCCTCGCGGCCATCCCGCACGTGAACGCCGCCATCAGCGTCGCCGCCATCGCGACGATCACCGCCGGGGTCCGCGCGATCAGGCGCGGCGACGTCGGGACCCACCGGCGGCTGATGCTGACGAGCTTCGGCTTGTTCGCCGCCTTCCTCGCGCTGTACCTCTACCGGGTGGCGCTGCTCGGTCCGACGGCGTTCCCCGGGCCAGAGGCCATCCGGACGTTCGTCTACCTGCCGGTACTCGTCGTCCACGTCCTGCTGGCGGTGGTCTGCATCCCGTTCGTCTTCTACGCGCTGCTCCTCGCGACGACCCGGCCCGCCTCCCAGCTCTACGGGACCGCCCACCGACGGGTGGGCCGGATCGCCGCGGCGCTCTGGATCGTGGCCTTCGCGATGGGGATCGTCATCTACCTCATGCTCTACGTCGTCTTCTAGGCACTGGATCAGTTACCCGGGATTCGCGAACCAGGACCTGGTCCATCGATATCCGTCGACGACCCCGTCGACGACCCCGTCGATCGACCGCCCTATCGACCGGTCAGCTCGTCGAGCTTCTCGAAGTACGACTCCCGGGGCACCTGGTAGAGCCCCCGGTAGTCCACCGCGCCGTCGGCGAACCGTCGCGAGAGGTCGATCGCCCCCTCGCAGGCGGCGGCGCGGGTGTCGTACGCGTCGGGGTCGCGGTTCACGTCGGGCTCGAGGTAGAGGGTGACGAACCACGGCGCGTCCGGCGGCAGGTTCCGCGGGCCCTCGGGTCGGCGCGTCCGCCGGCCCCGCGCGACGTAGATGGTGGGCAAACACTCCGGCGGGAACGCCGCGCTGTCGAAGACGTCCGGGCGGTACGCCAGGATGGCCCGCTCGTCGTCGGCGTTCCACACCCGCCAGCCGTCACCCAGCGCGGACTCCTCGAGCATGTGCGTCCTAGGGCCAGCGGCGCCATCAGCGCTCCGGTAGGGCGGTTCCGCGCTTGGGCCGGTCGTCGACAGCACTGAACGGCGGGTGTCGAACGGAGGGGGGTCGAACGGAGGGAGTCGAGCGGTGGAGGTGAACGCCCATCGGTCGACGCCTGTCTGTTTTCGCCGATCGATCTTCGCCAATTGGTGTTCACCAATTGGTATTCGCCAAGTGGTGTTCGCCGATTGATTTTCGCCAATTAATGTCCGCGTATTGGCGTTCACCAATTGGTGTTCACCAATTGGTTTCAGTCGATCGGTTTCCGCAGATTGGTATCCACGTGTTGGCGTTCACTAATTGGCGTACCCAACGT
>SLIW01000497.1 GCA_007135435.1 Natronomonas sp. | reverse complement strand
TATCGGGTTCGAGGCATCCAGACCCGCGATACTTCGATACTTCGAAGTCGCAAGTATAAGCCGTCCCCGCTCGTAGTAGTGCCATGCGAATCGCCATTTTCGGTGCGACTGGCAGGACGGGCGTCCGGCTCTGCGAACGGGCCCTGGAGCGGGGTCACGCCGTCGTCGCCCACACGCGCTCGCCCCGGAAGCTGCCGTTCGACGTCGAGCGGCTGACGGTCGTCGAGGGCGACGCGTACACGGGTGAGGGCGTCGCCGAGGCGGTCGAGGGCGCCGACGCCGTCGTGAGCGTCCTCGGCCAGGGCGACGCCTCGCCCGACGACCTCCTCACGGTCGCCGGCGACCACATCGTGGAGGCGATGGAGGACGAGGGGGTCTCGCGGTTCGTGACGCTCGTCGGGGCCGGCGTTCGCGAGGAGAACGAGTCCGTCTCGCTGGGTGGGAAGGTCGTGGGCGGGCTGTTGAAGCTGCTCGCGAGGGACGTCCTGGAGGACGCCGCCGAGCACGCCAGGCACGTCCGTGCGACGGACCTCGAGTGGACGATCCTCCGGGTGCCCCGACTGGGCGAGGGCGAACCGAGCGGGGACTACCGGATCGGCGACATCCAGCTCGGCTTCGAGGCGGTCGACCGGGCCGACGTCGCCACCTGCATCCTGGACCGCCTCGAAGCGGACGACTTCGTGGGAGCCATGCCGAAGGTCGGGCCGGCGTGAACGGGTCACTCGGGCCCCTGGGCCCCGAGGGACGAACGCCTCGGGATTGAGACACCCCTGCAGGAGTGGGGGACCGGATCGATACACCCCTGCAGGAGTGAGGACCGGATCGAGGGGTATCTGCAGGATCGAGGACTGGATCGAGAGACCCCTGCAGGAGTGTTATGTCCACGGGGTGCCAACCAGTGGCGTATGAAGTTCCTCGTCGCGACGGACGGCTCCGAGGAGAGCGAACGGGCGGTCGAGCACGCCACGACGGACGCGGTCGCCCACGACGCCACGCTGTCGGTCGTCCACATCGTGCCGGAGGATCCGGCGGCCGCGACGAGGGGTGCCACGACGGAGGTCGATCTCGAGGACCGCGGGGAACGCGTCCTCGAGCGGGCCCGCGAGCGCGCCGAAGCGGTCGCCGACGCGCACGGCGCCGACGTTTCGGTCGACACCGAACTTCGGAGCGGACGGCCGGCGAACGCCATCATGGGCTACGCAGAGGAGATCGACGCGGACGCGCTCTTCCTCGGCCACCGGGTGGTGGCCGCACAGCGGGAGGCAGTCGTGGGCAGCGTCGCGAAGGACATCCTCGACACGGCGACGATCCCCGTCACGATCGTCCCCTGATGCGAGGCGGTCGACACCCGTCGAATCGGCCAGGACCTGGCCCTACTCGGGGAAGATGCTCTCCGGCAGGTACGCCGAGACCGTCCAGTTCGGCGCGTCGACGACCTCGTTGATCTTCAGGTCGACCGCAGCCGAACAGAGCATGTACGCCTCCCCGCGCGTGAGCCCCCGCTCCTCGTGCAGGTGGTCGATCATGTACCGGACGGCCCGCTTCGTCGCCTCCATGAGGTCGGGGTCGATCCCCGAGGTGGCGTACATCGGCTCGTCCACCCCCGTCGGGGTGAACGGCCCCGGGGTCTCGAACTGGGGCTGTTCGATGGCCTTGTCCGAGCGGACGTCGAACCGGGCCGTCACGAACATCGGCGCCTCGATCCCCGTGACGCAGACCTCCCCGTCGCCCTGCGCGGCGTGGCAGTCCGCGGTACTGAAGAGCCCACCCTCGACCTCGACGGGGAGGTACAGCGTCGAGCCAGCGGTGAGGTGCTTGATGTCCATGTTCCCGCCCGTCGAACGCGGCGGGAGCGTGCCGATCTCGCCGTCCTCGCCGGGGGCGACCCCGATCACGCCGGGAAACGGGTCCAGGGGTACCTCGATCCCGTCGACGAACTGACCGACGTCGCCCTGGAGGTCCCAGATGTGGAGGCCGGGCTCGTCGAAGTCCTCCGGGAGGAGGCCGAGCTCCATCTCGCCGGGGAAGAACAGCGTGTAGCCCCAGCCCTTGTGCTGGAGGTCGAGGAGCTCGACCTCGAGGACGTCGCCGGGCTCGGCGCCCTCGACGGCGACCGGGCCCGTCAGCGGGTGGACGGGGTCGAAGCTGATGTCGGGGACCTCCTCGGCCGTGGTCTGGACGGTGACCTGCCGATCCGTGGCGTCCCGGCACTCGAACCGGACGACCTCCCCCGGCTCGACGGTGAGGACCGGCTCGAGGCTGTTGTCCCAGACGCTGTGGACGTTCTCGTCGCTGTCGCTCAGGCGGTGGTCGACACGGTAGTCGCGGTGTGTCATGACGTAGCGCACTCGCGCCATCCCAATAAGCCATTCGCGGGTCGAGGCGAATCTGCGGCGTCGCTGACCGCAGCCAACCCTCGACCCCAACGCAGAATGCAGTCTATGGTCACCCCGGACGCCGACCCCTGACCACCCTCACCCCCGGCGTCGGTCGACGAGCACCCTCATCCCCGACGTCGGACGACGAGCACCGGGCGGCCGGTCCGGTCGATGACGCGCGACGGCACGTCGCCCAGGATGCGGCCCCGCAGCGAGGGCTCCGACTCGCCGATGACGACGATGTCGTGGTCCGCGGCGAGCGAGACGATCTCCGCCGCCGGCGACTCCGTCTCGGACTGCTCCCAGGTGATCCGCTCCCGGTCGAGTCCGTCCTCCCGCAGCCGGTCGGCGGCCCCGCGGAGGATGAACTCGCTCTGCGTGGGATCCTCGCCGGGGGTCACCGCGTGGTAGAGCGTCACCGTGGCGTCGCTCTCGGCGAGGAGCTCGCCGACGAAGGCGACGATCCGCTCGAGGTTCGGGTCGCCTCGCAGCGGCACGAGCACCCGGTCGACCCGCTCGAACTCCCCGGCCGTGAGGACGACGTCGCAGTCGTACTCCGCGGCGAGGCGGTCGACGCTCTCCGCCCGGGAGCGGGTGAACACCACGACGGCCTCGACGTCTCCGCCCCGGTCGGCGAAGGCGTCCGCCGCCCGCTCGATCCGGTCGGTCGCCTCCTCGCCGTACTGGTCGCGGAGCTGCTCGGGGGCGGCCTGGTCCGGCACGGGGAAGTAGCCGAGCAGGACCACCTGCAGCGGGTGCAACAGCTCGACGAGCTCCGGGTCGGCGATCGACGTGGACGACTCCGAGACGTCGATCGGGACGAGGATCGTGGGGTCGTCCATGCCGGCCATGCCGGGGCCTTCGCGGGGCGATACCTTCAACCCCCGCCACGGGGGCTGGCCGTCCTGGTGGCCCAGCCCGGGTCTGGCCGTCCTCGAGGCCCGCCCGGGGACCTAGTCGTCCTCGAGACCCGCCCGGGGACCTAGTCGTCCTCGAGGCCCGCCCGGGGACCTAGTCGTCCTCGACGTCGAGTCGGACCTCGACGGATTCGGGGGCGCGGTGGACCGCGAGGGCGCTGTCGTCCTGGGTCCGCGACCGCACGTAGCCGAAGTACCACAGGAGGCTGACCAGGACGAAGCCGACCGCGAGGACGATCTCGATCGGGTCCATGAACGCGATCAGGCCGAAGGAGGTCACGGCGCCGGCGATCGG
>SLIW01000309.1 GCA_007135435.1 Natronomonas sp. | reverse complement strand
TGCGCCCCGTAGGGCCCGGACTCGTGTCTCAGAGTCCGTCTCCGGGCTCTCACTCTCATGACCCGTACCGATTATCGGCACGGTGGGCCGTTACCCCACCGTCTACCTAATCGGCCGCAGCCACATCCTATGGCGCCGGAGCGTTTCACACATCCGCCATTCCAGGCTGGATGTGCTATCCGGGATTAGCCTCAGTTTCCCGAGGTTATCCCGGTCCATAGGGTAGTTTGGCCACGTGTTACTGAGCAGTTCGCTACGTTAGACGTACAACTCGCATGGCTAAGTCGGACACCGATAGCAATGGCCTCCGGCAGGATCAACCGGAATGGTACTCCCGAACTTGATTCCCAGTTCGGGAGGGGTTTGGCGGGACACACCCTGACGGGTGTGCACCTAAGCTATCAGCGTTCGGCGACCTCGGACCGACCGAGTGTCACCGAACTACCAGGGCTAACATCAGATCCCATCTGTACGGCGGACCGCAGGGGTGAGATCCTCATCTCCTTCGGACCTTTTCGTAGGATTCGATGGGTCATAAACCCATCGAACCCCGTCCAGGTCCCGGTCGATCCGGCGCGAGCCGGCTCGACCCCGCGTACGACGTGCCGAGTGCCCCTACGTACATAAGGGCACCGGTCCTGTCGCGCCGCGGAATCGGCATCCCGCGGCGCTTTTTCGCACACCTTTCGTAGGGGTCGTACGTATTTAAGCACGTCGACTCCCTCCCGGGCCGGCGACGGCCCGATTCGCGGCGTGTCGATCCGAGCCGTCGCCGCTCGGAACCGAGGTGGCTCGGAGAGCCATCCCGCCGGGGCGTCGTGCCCCGCGTCGCTTGCACTCGATTCAGAGGGGGGTCGGTGTCTTAAGCACGTCGAAGTGAAGCCGCCGCGTCATGCGGTTTCATGCCACCCGTGGGTACCTCCCGCGGTGGCCCGCCGGCCAGTCCCGTCGCTCGAGGGCGTCGAACCATCTCGAGGGAGAGACGCAGGAGGTCCAGGAGAGCGACGGATGAGTGCCGAGAGAGCGACGGATGAGTGGCCAGGACAGCGACGGATGAGTGTCCAGGACAGCGACGAACGAGAGACGCGTGGGTTCCTCACCGGTGAGTACCTCGTTGGAGATGTCACGCGGCTGGAAGGCAACCGGTCATCCCGTGCGCGTGTACGCGTGGTCGGGTCGGGTGAGGGCCGCGTACCGGGGACTACTCGCCCGTGACGGATAGCCGTTCGGAAAAATACGGGGGCCTAGATCTCTTCGAGGTGTTTGATGCCCTTCTTGGAGACGTTGGCCTCGGTGATCTCGTCGGGCATCCAGTCCGGACTGTCGTCCGGCGATCGTTCCTCCCACGCCCACCCGTCGTAGATGTGGACCTTCTTCGTCCCCTTCTCGCGGAGCCTGAGCTCGGTCTCGTTGGCGGCGCCCTCGCTGGGAGCCGGGTCGAGACGACGGGCCGCCTTCAGCGCGGCCTGTCTCGGCGTCCGCCCCGAGAAGACGCTGGTCTCCGTCCCGTCACCCTCGCGGAGAGCGAAGTTCCGTCGGTTGTCATCGTCGTCACGTGCCATGGTTTTTCTCTCCTCCGTGTGACTTCTGCACACAATCCGTTATAAATATATCCCCCGATCGGCGTGAATCGAGCGGTTCCTTTATAAGGACCACGGCCTCGTGGGCCGGTTTACCCCCTGGACGCCCCCTCGATCGGGCCCGACAGGCGCGCGCCAGCGACCCGTCCGACCGGCGCGCGCGTGGCGATAACGAGGATCTCGGACGAACAGCACGGCCGACAGTACGAGGTGACGATCGCCTCGATATGGCATCCCGAACCTCCGGATAGTGCATGCCGATCCACCGGAGTGAGCATCCCAATCCTCCAGAGATGTCACACCTATCATCGCGAGAGGGCATGTCGATACTTCGAAGAGGGCATGCCGGTTCCCGAAGAGGGCATGCTACTTTCTGAAGAGGGCACACCGATCCCCAGGTGATCGGGGATTCCCCCTCCAGACACACCCCAGCGCCGCAAGGGGCGAGACGTGTTCGGTGGGTGACCGGCCCGAGTCACCCTGGGGTCACCACCGCTGTCCCGTCGGGGGCACGCCCGTTCGGTTTCGGCGCGGTGGCTCGCACGGTACACTTATGTACCTCGTGTGGCGAACGACAGGACACAACGCGATGGTGCGAAAGAAGAAGCTCAGCCCGAGTGGCGCCAAGGACGAAGAGGGCGAGTACCACAACGTGCACGTCAACCTCCACGAGGACGAACTCGCCGTCGCCGGCATGGAGATCGGAGACGAGGTGTTCGTGCGCGTCCGCGACGGGAAGATCATCATCCAGAAGGCCGACCCCGACGAGGTCGAACACGAGTTCTGAGCGCCCTCCCCGCGCACCGCCGTCACCGACATCCATCCCCGGGGCGAAACGTCCCGGTCCGGGCACCGACCCGGCGAGGTCGACCGCCGACGACCGTTCGCACCACCGCGCCCCCGTCACCACCAATCCGCTCACGGATCCCCCAGGGCGGGCTCGCGGGCCGGACCAGGGCGATCACCGCCGCGCACACGTCACGCCGGGCCGCCGCGCTTGTGCGCCTCGCCGGACCGTCGCGCTTATGCGCCTCGCCGGGCGCTATCCGATACCGACGATGGCGCTCTACGACCTCGCGAAACCCCTGCTCTTCCGCCTCGACGCCGAGACCGCCCACCGGGCGCTCGGCTCGGCGCTCGCCGCCGTCGGGGGGACGCCACTCGAGCGCCTCCTGGCCGACCACTACACGGTCGTGGACGCCCGGCTCCGCGTCGACGCCTTCGGCGAGACGTTCCCCAACCCGGTCGGCGTCGCCGCCGGCTTCGACAAGGACGCCCGGTACCCGGGGGCGCTGGCCGCCCTCGGCTTCGGGCACGTCGAGGTCGGCGGCGTGACCGCCGAGCCGCAGGCCGGCAACCCCCGGCCGCGCCTCTTCCGCCTCCCCGAGGACCGGGCCCTCGTCAACCGCATGGGTTTCAACAACGACGGGGCGGACCTCGTCGGCGCCCGCCTCGCCGCCACCGACTGCCGGGTCCCCCTGGGCGTCAACATCGGGAAGTCGAAGGCCGCGCCGAACGACGAGGCCGAGGCCGACTACCTGTACACCTTCGAGCGGGTCCGCGACGGTGGCGACTACTTCGTCGTCAACGTCTCCTCGCCGAACACGCCGGGGCTTCGCGCGCTCCAGGATCGGGACCGCCTCGAGTCCATCCTCACGACGCTCCGGGACGCCGGCGCCGCGCCGCTCCTGGTCAAGCTCTCGCCGGACCTCACCGACGCCGCCACCGCGGAGGCGGTCGAGGTGGTCGTCGAGCTGGGCCTCGACGGCGTCGTCGCGGTGAACACGACGACCGAGCGACCCCCGTCGCTGCGCGGCGAGCACGCCCACGAGGAGGGCGGGCTCTCGGGCGCACCGCTCGAGGAGCGGGCCACCGAACGGGTCCGCTTCGTCGCCGAGCGCACCGACGTCCCCGTCGTCGGCGTCGGTGGGATCGACAGCGCCGAAGCCGCCTACGCGAAGATACGGAACGGCGCAGCGCTCGTCCAACTGTACACCGGCCTCGTCTACGAGGGGC
>SLIW01000260.1 GCA_007135435.1 Natronomonas sp. | reverse complement strand
CTGGCGAGCGTGGTCCCCGGGCTCGCCGCCGCACAGAGCGGGGTCGGAGGGACCATCGTCGTCGAGGAGGGAGAGACCGTCTCGGAGGTGAGCGCTGTCGGCGGATCGATCGTCGTCCACGGGACGGTGACCGGAGACGTGAGCGGGGCGGCGGGCAATGTTCTGATCACCGGGACGGTCGACGGTGACGTCAGCGTGGCGACGGGGAACCTGGAGATCTCCGGAGACGTCGGTGGAGACGTCTCGGCGGGCGCCGGGAACGTCCACCTCGTGGAGGGTGCCACCGTGAGCGGGAACTTCGACGTCGGCGCCGGCCAGGTCCGGATCGACGGCGCCATCGACGGGGACGCGAGGATCGGTGCGGAGACGATCCACCTCGGGGAGAACGCCTCCATCGGAGGGTCCCTGACCTACGACGGCGCCCTCGAGGGCAACCGCGAGGCGGTCGCGGGCGACATCACGCGCGACCGGACCCTCGGCCCGACGAGCGTCGGCGACCTGCAGCCGCTGGCGTCGTGGGTCTTCACCGTCTACGCGTTCGTCGGCAACCTGCTGCTCGGGGCCGTCCTGCTCGCGCTCTTCCCGCGCTTCTCCGAAGGCGTCGCCGACCAGGTGGCCGGGGAACCGATCAAGACCGGCCTCGTCGGCCTCGGCGTCATCGTCGGCGTCCCCGTGCTGCTGGTGTTGCTGGCCATCACCATCATCGGGATCCCGCTGGCGATCGCCGGCGCGTTCGTGTTCGCCTTCCTGGTCTGGATCGGCGTGGTCTACGGCCGGTTCGCCCTCGGTATGTGGCTCCTCTCCCCGACGGTCCGCGAGCGGTTCGGCAGCGTCGGCGATCCGGATCGGATCGGCCGGTTCGATCGGCGGTGGGTGGCGCTGATCGTGGGCCTGCTCATCGGGGCGATCCTCGGGTTCGTTCCCGTCGTCGGGGAGCTCGTGAACCTCCTGATATTCCTGCTCGGTCTGGGGGCCTTCGCGCTCGGGCTCGACGCCCGTCGGAGGCGCCGGCAGTCGGAGCCCTCCGCGGCACCCCCAACGGAGTCCCCGACCGACTGACGGGGGCGGTGGAGGGGTCGACCCTCATCCCGCTGGATCGTTGAAGCGCCCATCGACCATTTCGACGAGAATCTCGACGACCTACGCCGGTACGGGATCGATGGCGACCGCCATCTCCACGTCGGGCCCCGCGTCTTCGGAGACGATGAACCCGACGTCGGTGTAGAGGTTCACCGCCGGCCGGTTGTCCCGCTCGACGAGCAGCCACACCCGCGATATCCCCTGGTCGCGAGCGTAACTGAGCAGCGCCTCCATGAGGCGGGTGCCGATTCCGGCGCCGTGGTAGTCCTGGTGGAGGAAGACGATCAGTTCGCACTCGTCCTCGCCGGTCTCCACGAGCGCGGCCTGGCCGACGAGTTCGTTCTCGTGCCACGCGAGCACGCAGTGTCCGGCCAGTAGGACGTCCTGCCAGCGCCTGATGGCCGATTCGGAACGCGGAGGCAGCCCGAGCGACCGGTGGGACGGGTCGTAGTCGAGGTACATCTCCACGAGGGCCTCGTACTCGTCGTCGACGGGACCGTCGCCGTATAGACGGATAGAGATCTCGCGATCCTCGGCGTCGAAGAACGACAGCGGCGGCGCGGCCACGACCCCGGCGTGACCGAACGGCGGGAAGTGTCCACCGTACATCCGGCGGGAACTGCGACGGCCGGGGTCTTAACGATGTCCTCGACCAGCGAGCGTCGGACGTAACTCGGGCGCCCCATCCGCCGCTCGTCGAGCCACGTTTGATCCAGGGTAGATTCGGCGTCACCACTTGTCGGCCGGTCCGACCCGCGGGTCGTCGGATCGGATCCTGCTGTTTCGATCGAGTCGATCGGGACGAAACATGACGAGGGCGGTCGCTGCCCGGACGCGGATCGGCCGAACGATCAGGAAGCCCGGTGACCTACGTCTCGTCCTCGAGGGTACCCGCCTGGTCGTCGGGTGGCCCCGTTCCGTCCTCGAGCGGGCCCGTATCGTCCTCGATGGAACCGGTCGCATCCTCGTGGGGAACCGTAACGTCCTCGCGCGCGACCTCCCCGACCGGGGCGTCGAGTTCCGGCTCGGTCGTGGTCCGATCCTCCTCGAGCCCAGCCGGATCGCTCTCCAGTAGCTCCCGGGTCCCGGCTGGAGGGACGAGATCCGAGAGCTGTTGGCTCCCACAGATCGAGCACTCGAAGGGGTAGACGGCGGTCGCGTCCGCACGAACGACGACCTCGTACTGCCCCGGGTGCCGCCACTGGTGTCCGTACAGGCGACACAGCAGTTTCATACCTGACGGTACGTGAACTAGTCACAAAACGCTGTCGTCGGGACCCATTCGATGGGAACGAGGAGGCGATCGATACTACCGATTGCGACAGACACTATCTCGAAGAAATCCGAGACGAAGGTCCATCGCGACCGGTTCGGGGGCCTTGACCTCGAGTCAGAAGGCGAGGCGATAGAAACGCGTGAGGAGTGACCGAGTGCAATCGTTCGCGCACTCCAGATGAGCGGAACGGCATCACCGCCACGGGAGGAGCGATTGCGACTCGCGGGTGATCGTCACGTGATCGAACCGGTCGTCCGCTTCGAGGGTCGATAGTGCAGCTGCGTCCTCGTCCATGGGGCCTTTACGACGGAGCGTCATTGAATCCTCGGTCCACTCGAACTCGAGGATCGCGGTTCGAAATCGCGTCGGCCGCGTCAGCGTGATCCGCCCGAGTTCCGACAGCGGGACGACGACGTTCTGCTCGTCGAACTCGGCGACCTTGTTCGGCTCCATCGAGGCGACCCGATCCCGGTGGCTCGCACCCATGTCGGCCTTCAGGAGCAACGACCGGTACGACTGGCCGACGAAGCAGAAGATCACCCGCCGCGAGGTGACGAGCACCTCCCAGTACTCGAGCGCGATGCTGGTATTGTGATACCAGCCACTGAAGCGGGCGAGTTCTTCCTCTGCGGGTGCGGTCATACGTCGGCCCTTGGTCGGTATCGAATAGGTAGATTTTGGTGGCGGATCGGCAGGGCGCTGGGGTGTGGCGACCCCCGGGGCGTGGCGACCCGGCGGGCCGTTGGCGATCCGCTTTGCCATGGCGACCCCCCGTCACCTTACCGCTCCATGACGATCGCCACGTCCTCGGGGACGACGTGGTCAGCCTGTGTGTACAGCGAGACGACGATGAAGGCGATCGTTGAGACGAGCATCGCGGCCGTCCCGACGACGAACGCCTCCGGGAACGGATACGTGGCGACGACGTTACCGGCGAGGCCCTCCCAGCCCAGGATGGTGAGCGCCGTCGGCAGGACGTCGTACCAGAGGTTGAACACCAGTCCGACGATCAGGGCCGCGACCGCGCCCTCGGGTGTCGCCCCCTTCCAGTTGAGTCCGAGCGCGACGATCGGGAAGATGGAGGCTGCGAAGAGGCCCCATCCGATGACACCGAGGATCCCCACGAGGGCGTCCGAGAAGTGGACGATCAGGAGGGCCCCGATCGTGACCCCGGCCAGCGAGGCCTGGGTCAGTCTGAGTTCGAGGTGCTGGTTCTGGATCGGCCGACCGAGCGAGCGAGGG
>SLIW01000533.1 GCA_007135435.1 Natronomonas sp. | reverse complement strand
GTCCTGGTGCCCACGCCTGCCGTCTTCCACACCTCGGGGTCCGGGGAGGACGGGTCCGAGGTCGACGGGTACTCGTTCGCCGCGAGGGACCCGGACCCGACCGTGCTCCCGGCGGTCGAACTCGGGGGCTGGCTGACCCCGGGGACGCTCTTCCTCCTCGGCGGCCTCTTCGCGCTCGCTGCCGTGCTCGCGTGGGCGTGGATCGGCAGGCGGCGCTGACGCGATCGTCACAGCGACCTCGCGGGGGCCGCCGAGGTCCGTGGCGGCGCATCACTTCGTCGGCGAGACCCGCTCGCACGGTACCGATTCCCCTTTAACGGCCGCGCCGGATGTACGGGTATGAGCCGGTTCGCCGAGGTCGACGACCAGTACGACCCCCACGCGGTCGAGGAGCGGATCTTCGCGTACTGGGACGACGTCGACGCCTACGAGCGAGCGAAGCAGCGCCGGGAGGGGGCCGAGCCGTTCTTCTTCGTCGACGGCCCGCCGTACACGTCGGGGGCCGCCCACATGGGGACGACCTGGAACAAGACGCTGAAGGACGCCTACATCCGGCACCTCCGGATGCGGGGCTACGACGTCACCGACCGGCCGGGCTACGACATGCACGGCCTGCCGATCGAGACGAAGGTCGAAGAGCGGCTGGGCTTCGAGAACAAGAAGGACATCGAGGCGTTCGGCGAGCAGAAGTTCATCGACGAGTGCAAGGCCTTCGCCGAGGAGCAGCTCGAGGGCCTCCAGGACGACTTCCGCTCGTTCGGCGTCTGGATGGACTGGGAGGACCCCTACAAGACGGTCACCCCCGAGTACATGGAGGCCGCGTGGTGGGGCTTCCGGAAGGCCCACGAGCGGGGGCTCGTCGAGCAGGGCCCGCGCTCGATCAGCCAGTGTCCGCGGTGCGAGACCGCCATCGCCAAGAACGAGGTCGAGTACGAGCACGTCGAGGACCCCTCCATCTACGTGAAGTTCCCCCTCCGCGAACGGGCTGGATACCTGGTCGCCTGGACGACCACGCCCTGGACGGTCCCGGCGAACACCTTCGTCGCGGTCGACGCCGAGATGACCTACCAGGCCGTCCGCGCCTGGACGGAGGGCGCCGACGGGGCGCGGGACGAGGAGGTGCTGTACCTCGAGGCTTCCTGCGTCGAGGACGCACTGGAGCGCGGCGGCTACGACGACCACGAGGTCCTCGAGGAGCTCGCCGGCGAGGAGCTGGTCGGCTGGACCTACGAGCACCCGCTCCGCGAGGAGGTCCCCGAGGCGCCCGACGGCGAGGGCGCGCTGCAGGTCTACACCGCCGACTACGTCGAGGCCGACCGCACGGGGCTGGTCCACTCCGCGCCCGGCCACGGCCAGGTCGACTTCGAGCGCGGCAGGGAGCTCGGCCTCGAGATCTTCTCGCCGCTCGGCCCCGACGGCGTCTACACCGAGGCCGCCGGCGCGTACGCCGGCCAGTTCGTCAAGGACGCCGACGCCGACATCATGGACGACCTCGAGGCCAGGGGGCTGTTGCTGGACCGCGGCACGGTCCACCACGACTACGGCCACTGCTGGCGCTGCGACACCGGCGTCATCCAGATGGTGACCGACCAGTGGTTCATCACGGTCACCGACATCAAGGAGGAGCTCCTCGCGAACATCGAGGACAGCGAGTGGTACCCCCCGGAGGCACGGGACAACCGCTTCCGGGACTTCGTCGAGGAGTCGCCGGACTGGAACGTCTCCCGGCAGCGCTACTGGGGCATCCCGATCCCGATCTGGATCCCCGAGGACTGGTCGGGGGACGTCGCGGACGCCATCGTGATCGGCGACCGGGGGGAGCTCGCCGAGCGCGTCGACCAGGACGTCGACCCGGAGTCGGTCGACCTCCACAAGGACACCGTCGACGAGTTCACCATCACCGAGGGCGACACCACCTACACCCGCGTCCCCGACGTCTTCGACGTCTGGCTCGACTCGTCGGTCGCCTCCTGGGGGACCCTGGACTTCCCCGCCGAGCGGGAGGCCTTCGAGGAGCTGTGGCCCGCCGCCCTCATCATGGAGGCTCACGACCAGACTCGCGGGTGGTTCTGGTCGCAGCTGGGGATGGGCACGGCCGCCCTCGACGAGATCCCCTACCGCGACGTGCTGATGCACGGCTGGGCGCTGGCCGCCGACGGCCGCAAGATGTCGAAGTCGCTGGGCAACATCGTCTCGCCCCAGGAGGCCATCGAGCGCCACGGGGCGGACCCGATGCGCTGCTTCCTCCTGTCGCAGAACCCGCAGGGCGACGACATGCGGTTCTCCTGGGAGGAGATGGCCGACCGCCAGCGCGACCTCAACATCCTCTGGAACGTCTTCCGCTTCCCGCTGCCGTACATGCGGCTCGACGACTTCGACCCGGAGGCCGTCTCGATCGGCGACGACGCGGTCGCCCTCGAGACCGTCGACGAGTGGATCCTCTCGCGGCTGCAGACCGTGACCGCCGAGATGACCGACGCCTGGGACGCCTACCGCCAGGACCGAGGGCTCGACGCGCTCCTCGCGTTCGTCGTCGAGGACGTCTCTCGGTTCTACATCCAGACCGTCCGCGAGCGGATGTGGGACGAGCGGGACTCCCCGAGCAAGCGCGCCGCCTACGCCACGCTGTACCACGTGGTGGTCGAGACGACGAAGCTCCTGGCGCCCTACGCGCCGTTCGTCGCCGAGGAGGTCTACGGCACGCTCACCGGCGAGACCGGCCGCCCCACCGTCCACGCCTGCGACTGGCCCGCCGTCGACGAGTCGCTGCGGGACCCCCAGCTGGAGGCGGATATCGAGGTGGTCGCCGCGGTCGAGGACGCCGGGGCGAACGCCCGCCAGCGCGCCGAGCGCAAGCTCCGCTGGCCGGTCCGGCGGGTCGTGGTCGCGGCCGACGACGAGGCCACCGCGGCGGCCGTCGATCGCCACCGCGACCTCCTCCGCGAGCGGCTCAACGCCCGCGAGGTCGACGTGGTCGAGCCGGGCGTCGACTGGGAGGAGCTCCAGTACGGCGCCCGCGCCGACATGTCGATACTCGGCCCCGCCTTCGGCGGCGAGGCCGGCGCGGTGATGGAGGCGCTCAACGCCGTCGCGCTGACCGAACCCTCCCTCGCGGCCCTCGAGGAGGCCGTCGCGGCGGAGCTCGGCCGCGAGGTCGAGCTCTCAGCGGAGATGGTCGAGTTCAACACCGAGACGCCCCCGGGCGTCGAGGGCACGACGGTCACGGTGAACGGCGACGACCGGGGCGTCGTCTACGTCGACACGACGCTCACCGAGGAGATCGAGTCCGAGGGCTACGCCCGCGAGGTCATCCGGCGCATCCAGGAGATGCGCAAGGAGCTCGACCTCGACATCGAGGCGGAGATCCGCGTCGACCTGGAGGTCGGCGACGAGCGGGTCGCCGACCTCGTCGACGCCCACGCCGAGCTCATCGCCGGCGAGGTCCGCGCCGCCGAGTTCGGCCCGACCGAGGACGGCTACGACCGCGAGTGGACCGTCGAGGACACCGACGTGCGGATCGCCATCGAACGCGTAGCCGGCGCGTAGCCGGCGCGTAGCAGGCCGGGAGCCGGCCGGGAGTCAGCAGGTAAACGACCGGGAGC
>SLIW01000570.1 GCA_007135435.1 Natronomonas sp. | reverse complement strand
CCGGCGAGCGGGTTAAAGATTGGCGTCTGCTACCCCCTCGCCGCCGTCCTGGGATCCATCCGCGGTGCTGTCGGTCATCCCCTTTCTCTCGGACGCACAGGTCGAACCCTCCGGTGCACCCAGCGTTTTAAGCGTCGACCGCCTATCGGTTCCCAAGGTCGACAGCCGTGGCCCGAACCGACGACGACCCGTTCGACGTGAGCATCGACCGCCACTGGTACCGGTTCGGTGTCCTGATCGCCATCCTCCACCTGGTGTTCCTCGGGGTGCTCCTCGTCCTCCTCCAGTGGGACCTCGTCCTCGGGCTGGTCTTCGCCGTCGTCGTGAGCGTCGTCGGCGGGCTGGCGATCACGGTGTACGCGTTACGGCGACGGTGACGATGTACGCGTTACGGCGACGGTGACGATGTACGCGTTGCGCCGACGGTGATGATGTACACGTTACGGCGACAGTGACGATGTACGCGTTATGTCACGCTGGGTCGACGATCAGTGGGTTCGCGCTGATACAGCGGTGGGGGTGAGATACTGCGGCGGTGAATCGGAGGTCGATTCGGTACGAAGCCGCGTCCCGAGCGATCAGCGACTCCACTCGCGGTGCCACTCGAACGCCGTCTCGAGATCGAGCGGCGTCTGGCCTCCGCTCGTCTCCGCCCGGCGCCGGTAGTCCTCCAGACCCTCCTGGAAGGTGGGATCGGCGATGGCGGTCAGTCGCTCGGCCCGCTCCCGCGGCGAGCAGCCGCGCAGGTCGGCGACGCCGTGTTCGGTCACGACGACCGAGACATCGTGGTCGATGTGGTCGACGTGGGGCGTCATCGGGACGATCCGGGAGATCTCCCCGCCGCGTACCGTCGACGGGAGTGCCACGATCGAGGGCCGCGCGTGTCGGGCGAAGTCGCCACCCCCACCGATGCCGTTGACCATCCGCGTCCCGCCGACGTGGGTCGCGTTCGCGTTGCCGTAGAGGTCGACCTCCACGGCGCTGTTGACGCCGACGACGCCGAAGCGCTCGATCAGCGCGGGACTATTCGAGACGTCCGCGGGCCGGAGCACGACGTCGTCGGCGTACCGGTCGATGTCCTCGAAGAAGCGGTTCTGCCCGTCGCGCGACATCGCCAGCGAGGTCGCACTCGCCCCGGCGAGCCGGCCGGCGTCGAGCATGTCCAGGAGGCCGTCCTGGAAGACCTCCCCGAAGTAGACCACCTCCCGGTCGCCGAGCTCCACGTCCGCCAGGGCGCCCATCAGCGCGTTCCCCAGGCTCCCCACACCGAACTGGATCGCCAGCGACGACGCGAACGTCGGGTTCGTGGCGACCTCCCCCTCGAGGAACGATCCCAGGTTGGCCGCGATCTCGCGGTCGGCCGCGGTCGGATCGCGGAACGTGTACGGGTCGTCCGGAACGTCGGTCTCGACGACCGCCGCGAGCACCTCCGGGTCGAACGTGACCCGCGGATCGCCCACGCGCTCGATCGGATGCTCGATGGTGAGGGGCTCACGGTCCGGCGGTGGCGACCGCTCGAGGACGTCGTGAACCGCCTCTAGCTCTCGTGGCTGGGCGTGGTTCACCTCGAGGATCAACCGGTCCGCGGCACGGACGATCGAGGGGACGTGCCCGATGGATGTCGAGGGGACCAACCAGCCGTCGTCTACTCCTTCCCCCTCGCTGTCGGAGACGCCCACGGCGACCGCCTCGACGATGGCGACGTCGACGTCCAGGCCACCGCCGGCGCGCAGCTCGTCGCCGAACTGCGAGACGTGCCGGTCGAAGAACGCCACCTCCCCGGCGTTGATCGCCTCCCGTATCGCGGGTCGCGCCTGGAAGTGCGCCCGCCGGTCGATCGTCCCCGACTCGACGAGTGTCTCGTCGATCTCGTCGCCGACGCTCCCGGCGCTGAGAATCGTGAGCCCGTCTCTGTCCACGAGCGCCTCGGGGACCGCCTTCGGGTAGCCGACGCTCCCGAAGCCACTCACCGCGACCGTGTCGCCGTCTGCGACCACTTCGGCCGCCTCGGCAGCGCTCGCCACCGGCAGGTCCCCCTCGAGGCGTGCGTTCGTATCGCCATTCATCGACGTTCACCGGGACTGGTCCATCCCGTGGTCACAGTGGTGTGTCGGTCGGGTAGGCGGTTGCGTCGTCGGTTGGTTCCGTCCGGGGCTGCTCTCTGGTGCGTCATCGGTGGTCTCTCACGCGCTGTCTCCCGGGATCGAGCCGGGCCGTCTCGGCCCCTCAGTACGATCGCGGGAGTCCGAGCACGTTCTCGCCGAGGTAGTTCAGCGCGAGCTGCTGGGTGATCGGCACGATCCGCGTCAGCCGCGCCTCCCGGAAGTACCGCTCGACGTCGTACTCCCGGGCGACGCCGAAGCCGCCGTGGGTCTGGACGGCGGCGTCGGCGGCGGCGAAGCACGCCTCCGCGGCGAGGTACTTCGAGACGTTGGCGCGGGCACCCGCCTCCGTCCGGTCCGCCTCGTCGAGCACCTCGGCGGCGCTGTAGACGAGCTGCTTCGCCGCGAGCACCTTGGCGTACGCGTCGGCGATCGGGTGCTGGACGCCCTGGTTCGCCCCGATGGGGCCGCCGAAGACCTCCCGTTCGTTCGCGTACTCGACAGCGCGCTCCAGAGCGACGATCCCGAGGCCGACGCACTCGGCGGCGATGACGAGTCGCTCTTCGTTGAGCCCGTCGAGGACCTGGTAGAACCCCTCGCCCTCCTCGCCGATCAGCCGATCCGCCGGCACCCGGAGGTCCGAGAACCACATCTCGTAGGAGTGGACGAAGCCGCTGACGGACTTCGGGATCTCCCGCACCTCCAGGGCGTCCTGTTCGTACGCGTCGTCGAGGTCGACGAGGAGCATCGAGATGCCCCGCGTCCGCTTGTCGACGTCCTCGCGTGGGGTGGTCCGGGCCATGAGGACGACGTAGTCGCTCGCGTCGACCCGTGAGATCCAGATCTTCTGGCCGTTCACGACGTACTCGTCGCCGTCCCGTTCCGCGGTCGTCTCGATCGCGGTCGACTCCGAGCCGGCGTTCGGCTCGGTGAGGCCGAACGACTGGATCGCCACCTCCCCGTCGGCGACCTCCGGCAACAGCGACTCCTTCAGCTCCTCGCTCGCGTACTTCACGATCGGAACGGTGTTGTAGATGCCGCCGTGGACGGCCTGCGCGGCGCTGAAGCCGCCGCCGCTGGCGGCGATCTCCTCCATCATGACCACGGCCTCGGTCGTGGCCATCCCGGCGCCACCGTACGCCTCGGGGATCAGGATGCCCATCCAGCCGTGCTCGCCCAGGCGGTCGACGAACTCGGTCGGGTACTCGCCCTCGCGGTCGCGCTCCCGCCAGTAGGCGGCGTCGAACTCCCCACAGAGGTCACGGATGCTGTCACGGACCAGCCGCTGTTCGTCCGAGAGCGGGACCGCGTCCCGCCAGGCGTGTGCCATCCAGTGTCCCTCCACCACTGGCGATGATAAAGGTGGTGGGAACGGGTGTCGATACGGGAGTCGATGGGGACATCGATGTGGGTGCCGCTATGGACGTCGATGAGGACGTCGATGCGGGCGTTGATGCGGGCGCTGCTACGGGCGTTGATGCGGGTGCCGCTACGGACGTCGATG
>SLIW01000543.1 GCA_007135435.1 Natronomonas sp. | reverse complement strand
TCGAGCCGGAACCGATCGACCGGCAGCTCGCGACCGTCCGTAGCCGCCTGGACTCGAACGCGCAGGTGCTGCTCCTCTCGCCGCTGTGCGACGACGGCGCCACGAACCTCGCCCAGCGCCTCGAGGCGGCCGGCCCGGCGGTCACCGTCGTCAGCCCTGACGTCACCACCGACGACACGGTCGGTGCCCGGCTGGCGCGCGTCGAGCGCGACGGCCGGCTCACCGCGCTCCGGAACGCCGGCGTCCCGGCCGTCGACTGGCAGCCGGAGAGCCGGCTGGGCGCGGCGCTCGTCGCCCTGGAGAGGTGGGACGGATGACCACGGCCACTCCGGGGTGGGACCGATGACGGAACACGCCACGTTCGTCCGCCGACCGGCCATCCAGAGTGCTGGAGTGGCGGTCGCCGCCGGCGTCCTCGCGATCGCGATCGTCGCCGACACGCCGGTCCAGCGCCGGGCGCTCGCCATCGCCCTCGTCGGTGTCGTGGCCTTCCTCGGCGGCGGGCGCCTGTGGCGCCGCGGGCAGCGCCTCGGCGGCGGCCTGCTGGCCGCCACGGGTGCCCTGGGGCTCCTCCTCGCCCTGCAGCTGGCCGCGCTCGGACCGACGCAGTACATCCACCGCTTCGAGCTCGTCCCCGGCGTCCTCGGGCTGTGGCTCCTCGCCGCCGGGGTCCTCCCCGTCCGGTCCGGCTGGGAGCGGCCGCTGATCGACGCCGGCGCCGGGCTGCTCTTCGTCGCCGTCCTGACAAGCGGCGTCGTCCGCGGCGCCTCGGTCGCGGCCCTGGTGGTGGCGGGCGCGCTGACGGTCCTCGCCTGGGACGCCGCCGAGAACGGGGTCTCCGTCGGCGACCAGCTCGGCACTCGGGCGTCGACCCGCACCGGGGAGCTCGTCCACGTGGGAGGGACGGCCGCCGTGGGCTGCCTCGCCGTCGTGGCGACGCTGACGGTAGCGCGTCTGGGCATCGACGGCCTCTCGTTCGCCGCGCTGGCCGCCCTGCTCGTGGCCGGGATCGTCCTGACGCTCGTCTACCACCGGTGAGGAGAGGGGGAGCGGTGGCCGATGGACGATGGGTGAGTGCGGACAGGGTCCAGTTTCATACCCCGCCAACAGTCTACACGCCCCGGGGCCGGCGCTGGCGAGCTCCCGCCTCAGGCCGCCAGCTGCGGGACCTCGACGGAGTCGAGGATGTCGGCGACGATGTCCGCGGGGACGACGCGGTCGACGCGGGCGTCGGGCGTCAGGACCAGGCGGTGCGAGAGGACGGTCGGCGCCGCCGCCTTGACGTCGTCCGGCGTCGCGTACGACCGGCCGCGGACGGCGGCGAGGGTCCGGACGGCCTCGAAGAACCGCTGCACACCACGGGGGGAGACACCAGCCTGGACGCGTTCGTCTTGCCGGGTCGCGCGGGCCACCGTCACCAGGTAGTCGCGGACCGCGTCCTCGACGCGGACGGACTCCGGGGCCGCCCGGAGCCGGTCGATGACCTCCGGCGAGCAGACGCGGTCGACCGACGGCGCGGTGGTCTGTCGGGCCGCGCGGCGGTCGATCAGCTCCAGCTCCCCCTCGTGGTCGGGGTAGCCGAGGCTCGTCTTCACCATGAACCGGTCCGTCTGGGCGGCCGGGAGCTCGAAGGTTCCCTCCATCTCGACGGGGTTCTGGGTCGCGATGACGGTGAACGGCTCGGGGAGCGGGTGGGACTCGCCGTCGACGGTGACCTGGCCCTCCTCCATCGCCTCGAGGAGTGCGGACTGGGTCTTCGGCGGGGCGCGGTTGATCTCGTCGGCGAGGACGACGTTCGCGAACACGGGGCCGGGCTGGAACTCGAACTCCCGGGTCGCCTCGTCGAAGATGTTCGTCCCCGTCACGTCCGACGGGAGCAGGTCGGGCGTGAACTGGATCCGCGAGAACGACAGCCCGATCGCGTCGGCCATCGAGCTGGCGGTCAGCGTCTTGCCCGTCCCGGGGACGTCCTCGAGGAGGACGTGGCCGTCTGCCAGCATCCCCACGAGGATCGTCCGCAGCACCCCGCGGTCGGCGACGACGGCCCCGGCGAGCTCGTCGAGGATCGCCTCGCTGCGGTCGTGGACGTCGTCGAAGTCGACTGTCATGGCGACCACGGCGGCGCACTCGCGCATTGTTATGTCCACGTTACGGCGGTGGGACGGTGGCGGGTCGCCGGCCAGGGACGGAGTGGTCGGTCGATTCGGGCAGACCGCCAGCGCGTGCGGCGTCGACTTCTCGCGGGAGGTCCGCGATCCAGGACCGCAGGATGGCTCCGCTTACCGTCGGTCGATCGAGCGACGCGCGACGACGGTCGAGGCCGAACGAAGGTGGGCGGGTCATCGTCAACGCCAACGCCTGACCTGTGACGCACTGACACACGTGGAGGGGTGGGTACATGGAGGAGGTGGGCACATGGAGCGCTGAGCATGCAGCGGGCTGAGCACGTGGGGGTGTGAGTACGTAGAAGAGTGAGCAGGTGGAGCGGCGAGCAGGTGGAGCGGCGAGCAGGTGGAGCGGCGAGCAGGTGGAGCGGCGGTAACGCAATGCCGATTGGTGCACAACCCGTCGGTATGTCGGACGACACTGCCGAGGGTGGACCCGAGGACGGTCGGCCCTACGAACTGACCGAGATGACCTGGCGCGACGTCGAGGCGGCCCTCGGACGGACGCGGACGCTGCTGGTCCCGGTCGGGAGCACCGAACAGCACGGCCACCACCTCCCCCTCGGGGTCGACGTCTTCATGCCCGAGGGCGTCTGCGAGCGGGTCGCCACACGGACCGAGTGCCTGCTCGCCCCGCCGGTCTGGTACGGCGTCTCGCCGCACCACACGTTCAAACCGGGGACGTTCACCGTCGACTCGGAGACGTTCCAGCGCTACGTCTTCGACGTCTGCGCCTCCGCCGGCGACTGGGGCGTCGAGCACGTCCTGCTGGTCAACGGTCACTACCTGGCGCAGGACCCCGAACTCGAGATCGTGGTCCGCCGGCTGCGGACCGAGCGGGACCTCCAGGCGTTCCACGTCCCCCTGGTCTCGGTCTTCGCGGACGCCGCCCGGGAGGTCCGGACGACGGACGTCTCCTTCCACGCCGCCGAGTTCGAGACGAGCCTCATGCTCGCGCTCCGGGAGGAGCTCGTGCGGATGGACGAGGCGAAGCGCGTCGACCCGCCCGCCGAGTCGCTCCCGCTGACCGACCACGACGCCTACGGGGACAACCGGGTGGGGTGGGCCCTCTCGGCCGCCGACATGGAGCGACTGACGGCGACGGGGAACGTCGGCGACCCGACCGAGGCGACCGTCCAGAAGGGGGAGCGGCTCCTCTCGGAGGCCGTCGAGAACGTCTGCGAGCTGGTCGAGGCGCTCGAGGCCGGGCGGACGGACTGAGCCGGCGGGGCGAGCTGGGGCTAGATCCGTGCGTGTGGCGAGATTTGTACGAGTGGACGAGGGTTACGGAGGGCCACGGGAGGGTACCTGCGGCTAACCGAGAAGTCGAGAAGAATCGGAGAGAAACGAGCCGGCCGAGCCGTGTCGAGCGGGGCTCGACGTCCGATCAGTAGACGTCGAAGACGGCCGGCCAGACGTCCGGCATGATGTAGACGAATATCATCGTCCAGAACC
>SLIW01000587.1 GCA_007135435.1 Natronomonas sp. | reverse complement strand
CGGCCGAGTCCCGGACGAACGCGAACGTCGCGACCGATGCGGCGAGCCCGATCGCCGCCAGCGCGATGACGACCGTCCGCCAACCGGCCAGCTCCACCGCCACCGCGAAGGGGGTCGTCGCCAGGATGCCCCCGATCCCTCCGACGGCGAAGGAGAGACCGTTCATGGTCGCGAACTCGTCGTCGCGGAACCAGCTCGCACAGAACCGTAGCATCGAGACGAAGATGACGCTCCCCCCGAGGCCGATCAGGAACCGGCCGCCGAGCGCCGGGGCGTACGCCTCGGCGAGGGCGAACCAGAGCGCCCCGACGTTCATCACCGCCGCGCCGGCCGCCGCCGTCAGCCTGGGGCCAACGCGGTCGACCAGGACGCCCGTCGGGATCTGCATCACGGCGTAGACGATGAAGAACATGGCGTGGAGGGTCCCGAGCTGGGCGCCCGTCGTCCCCAGCGCCTCCATCAGCTGCCCGGAGATGACCGCCGTCGACAGCCGGTAGACGTTCACGAGCAGGAACGTGAGGGCGATGACCCCCCAGAGTATCCACCGCCGGCGGTAGGGGTTCGACCACACGGCCGCCCCCTCGTCCCCTCGCGATCGAACGCTCACACCGGCGCTTCCGCGGGGACCCTCGAAAGCGTTGGCGAACCGGAAACGGTCGCGAGATCGTGATATGACTCGGGTGCCCGTCCAGCCGGGGAGGCGATCACGGCCCGCAGAAACTCGGCCCCCGTCAGGACTCGATCTCCGGCTCGATGTACACCTTCTCGACGAGCGGTTCGCGCTCCCTGATCGCGGCCTCGATCTCGGTGATGAGCTCGTCGATGGTCGCCGTGTCCAGGTCGGGCCTGAACGCCACGTCGGCGGTCACGAGCACGCTGTCGGGGCCGAAGTAGACGGTCCGGAACTCGGCGACGTCGACGACGCCCTCGTGGTCCTCGGCGATCTCCTCGAGGGGATCCTGATGGAGGGCGGAGAGCCCCTCGCCGATCAGCAACCGCTTGTTCTCGATGCCGAGCGCCAGCGCGAAGGTCATCAGGAGGAGGCCGATGAGCACCGCCCCGATCGCGTCGAAGACCGGATTCCCCGTCACCTGGGAGACGAAGATCGCGACCAGGGCGATCGTCGCGCCCGCGGCGGCGACCGCGTTCTCGGTGAGCACGGCGAGGACGGGCGTGTCGCTGGTCCGCTGGAACGCCTCGCGGAAGCTCCGCCAGCCGCGGACCTCGGTCTCCTCGTCGAGTGCCACCCGGGCCCGCCAGTAGGAGAACCCGTCGAAGGCGATCGTGAGGAGCAACACGACGTACGCCAGGTAGACGGCGGGGACCGTCGTCCCCAGGACGGTCACCGTGCCACCGGCGAGTTCGGCGCCCCGACGGAGCGCGTCCATCCCGTGCTTGAGGCTCTCCCAGCCGGCGATCCCGAACAGGAGGACCGAGACGAGGAACGCGTAGAAGAAGCTCGCCTTCCCGTAGCCGAATGGGTGGAGGTCGTCCGCCTGCTTTCGGCTGTAGAACATCCCGACGAGCAGGAGGACCTGGTTGCCCGTATCCGAGATCGAGTGGTAGGTCTCTGCCAGCATCGACGGGCTCCCGGTGAGGAGGAAGGCGCCGAACTTGATCACCGCCAGCGCGACGTTCGCCGCCATCGCGACCAGGATGACCACCAGCCGCTCGTCCTGCGCCATGGGGCGAACTGCTCGTCGGGCGTACAAAATCCCACCGGGCCGTCCGCGTGGCCGTGGTCACCGGCAGCGCCATCGAACGGCTCGTAAGGAGAACATTTGGATATCCGGACGGCACCGATCCTCGAGTACCTTGATCTAGCCGTCGTCGTCGGCCCTCCTTCAACCGGAACTTCGCTCCTCGGTAGCCCCCGTCGTCGGACGCCGGCCGACCGAGGCGCCCTGGGGCTGGATCGGCCCGTCGAACTCCGTCCGGATCGTCTCCAGGATCGCCACGAGAATCCCGATCAGGATCGGCCCCACGAACAGGCCGACGAACCCGAGGGTGAAGATCCCGCCGAAGACCCCGACGAGGATCACCGCCGGGTTCAGCCGCGCCTGCTGGTCGATCACCAGCGGTCTCGCGTAGTAGTCGATCATGCTGACCACGGTGAGCCCGTAGACCGCGAGGAAGACCGCCGAGCCCACCTCCCCGACGAGGTACAGGTAGCCCGCCGCCGGCGCCCAGATCAGGAACACGCCGATCAGCGGGAGGAACGCCAGGATGGCCATCACCATCGTCCAGAAGACGACGTTCGGCACGCCGGCGAGGTAGAGCCCACCGCCGGCGACCAGCGCCTGGACGACGGCGGCGAAGGCGTGGCCGATGACGGCGCCCCACGTCGTCCTGTCGATCTGGTCGACGAGGGTCGCGCTCACCGTCGGGGACAGCGGGCTCGTCTCCCTGAGCCAGGCGACGAAGGCGGCGCCGTCGCGGAGCAGGTAGAACACCAGGAACAGGACGAGGGCGATCCCAAGCGACAGCTCCAGGAGCACGAACATCAGGCTGGGGATGTCGCCGAAGAGGACGGTGAACGCCCAGTCGCCGATGCCGACGATCGCGTCCTCGATCGCGACCTCCTCGCCGGTGAGCTCTTCGATGCGGGCCTCGATGATGTCAGTCCGGAGGTCGGTGTCGCCCCGGGCGATGGCCCTGACGTCCGCGAGCAGGATTCTCGTGACGTACAGCATGGGGACGATGATCGCGACGACGCTCGTAAGGAGGATACACAGCGCCGAGATCGACGCGGTGACGCGCCTCGACAGCCGGATCACGGCCAGTCTCCGCGACAGCCGGACGTGGAGGGGGTAGAGGACGTAGGCGAGGATGACGGCCGCGAGGACGTACTCGAGGAACGGGACGACGATGACGAACACGGCGACCGTGGTCACCGCGAGAAGGACGACGATGAGGGCCTGGCTCCGGTTCATGGGGTACAGTTACCTTACCCCCGGATGAATCCTCCTACCACCTCGATGGGCGCGACCGCGCGGCGTCGATCATGCGGCTGGCCTTCATCAGTCGTGTCCAACCGGCGTCGTCGACGGTGTCGGTCCTCGAGGGACACAGCCGGTCGGTCCGTACGGTTGCGCCGATGGTTCTTTCGTCGTGGGCGACGGCTGGGGTGTATGGCCGACCGAACCGATGACGAACCGGATACTCCCGGAGACTCCGAGGAGGATCCAGCGGCCGAATCCGCAGAACTGACAGGGGGCGGGACCGACGAGACGCCGACACCGCCGTCGGACGACGTGCAGGACGGCGAGTCCCGAGCCGAGCCGACGTCACCGGACGAGGACGAGGTCGTGGCATCCGATGTGGACGCCACTGCCACCCCGGTCGACGACGGGGCCCAAACCACCACCGACCTCACCAGCGACGAGCGCACTTGGGGGATCCTCGTCCACGCCGTGGCCTTCAGCGGGATCGTGGTCCCGTTCGGCAACATCCTCGGTCCGCTCGTCGTGTGGCTCATCAAGAAGGACGAGAGCGCGTTCGTCGACGCGAACGGCAAGCAGGCACTGAACTTCCAGCTGAACTGGACCGGCATCCTGGTCCTGGCGGGATTGACCATCTTCGTCGGGATCGGGGTCCTCCTGGTGCCGATCGTCGCGCTCGCCTGG
>SLIW01000478.1 GCA_007135435.1 Natronomonas sp. | reverse complement strand
CAGTGTCGTCCGTGCCGCCGAAAAGTTCGAAATCGAGGTTCCACCTCTGCGAACGTGAACGATCGCACCCCCTATACGTGCAGCAGCTACGACCGATGCTCGTCGTACACGTACCCCCCGATCAGACCGCCCAGCACGCTCAGTCCCACGACGTACACCAGGGCGAACCCCGCGACAGCGACGACCAGGCCGGGGGAGACCACCAGGGCCGGTCCGGGCGGGGATACCGACGGCGTGAGGCCGACGTACAGGCCGGCGAGGACGTACGGGACGAACGCGACGAGCCCGGCGACCACCGCCGCGGCTGACCCCTGGTTGCCCCTGCCACGTTCGAGGTAGCCGGTGACGCCGCCCCCCAGGACCGTCGACAGGGGGAGGACCGACAACAACACGGCGACGATGCCGCCGACGAGTCCGTTGCGGAGCGTGAGCAGACCAGGGTTCGGGCCGGGTCCGCTGTTCGATTCTCTGTGCTCGCTTGCTTGCTCTGAGACACTCATGGGTTCTACCCACCGTCAACGAGCGTCCGGTTCCTCGTGCGGCTTGCTCCCAGTCACGTGGGGACGTTTTTCGGCGCGGCCATTCACTTCCCTTCGCGTCCTGACGCAGCCGCACTTAAATCACCCCATCAGAGTGGGGATCAGGCGGTTGGCCGTCCGCGCCGTCGACTCTCGCGAGGACCAACGATGACAGATGGTCACGAATCCACGCTCGAGACCCGGGCGTTGCCGTCGGCGCTCTCCGAGCAGTTCCAGGTGTCGCTCGGGTTTGACGAGCCGCCGGCGACGCTGGCCGACTGGGCGGACGCGACGGCTGACCTCCTCGACGACGAGTACGTTCCGGAGCGCCCGGAGGACCTGTGTCTCACTGAGTCGTCACGGCACGAGGCGCGACTGGACGGCGAGACGCTGTACTTCCAGTGCTTCTTCGACACCTTGCTGGTGCCGTTCGTCGTGGATGGAACCCCGGAGGTCCAGGTCCGCTCGCGGAGTCCCGTCACGGACACCGTGGTGACCGGGACCGTCACACGCGACGAGGTAGCCGTCGAGCCCGACGGCGCGGTCATGTCCTTCGGGGCGGCGACGGACGTGGTCTCGGCGGCGTACCTCGACGTCCCCGCGACGCTTGCCTACCGCCGGTTCTGTCCGTTCATCGAGGCCTTCCCGGACGAGTCGGCGTACGAACGGTGGGCCGAGACGACGAAGGGCGGGGTGACGATGCCGTTGTCGCTCGCGGAGGGGTTCGCTCTCGCCAGGCGACTGGTGGGTGTTCCGGGTGTCGATCGATGAGCGATCCGTCTGACGGTCGCGGCGTTTCGGGTCGCAGGCCGGTCCTGCGTCCAGAATCCGGTCTCGAACCGTGGATACAAGTCGTTGCGCGCCGACGGAACCGGCACGGACCGACACCGACCGATCACCATCGTCCATCGAACCGACTCACAGTCGTGATCTCCAATGCGTGAAGCACACGTCACGTTCGACGAATCGGCGTACGAGACCATGGGACTGGGGGAGCTGGTCTCGCTCACCAGCGAGGCCGGCGTCCGGGACTTCGAGGAGCTCGCCTGCCACGGCGACGGCGCCATCGTCCGGGTGACGGTGGACGATCGCGTGGACGAGGCGAAACTCGACTCGCTCGACGCCGTGGACCAGTGGGAGCACGTCCCCCAACCCGGCGGGCAGCACCTCTATGTCATCGAGTTCACCGCACCGAACCTCCCGGAGAGCCTCGGCGAGACGGCGGAGGACCTCGTCGGCACCTGCGATCCCAAAATGACGGACTGCTGTGTGGACCTGTCGCTGGTGGGATCTCAGGAGACCATCGCTGACGCCGTCCGCAAGTACCAGGACGCCGGGGTCGCACCGGACCTCCGGAAGCTCGGGACGTACGCGGGCGGTGACGAGCCGCTCGACGGGCTGACCGACCGGCAGGAGGAGGTCGTCCGGACGGCCTACGAGATGGGGTACTACGACGTCCCCCGGACCGTCTCGACCGAGGACGTCGCCGCCGAACTGGACCTCGACCCCTCGACGGTCACCGAACACCTCCAGCGCGCCGAGCGGAACCTGCTCGCCCAGCACCTCTGAGAGCCCGGATCCGGGGGAATGACACCTCGCCGAGTGAACCCTCCACGGTCGCTGGAAGCAATCGTGCCCAGTCAACCCCGTAGAGACCGCACCTGCGACCGATGGATCGTGGGGTTCGGTGCACGAGATGTCGTTGATCGTGCGGATTTCCGGGTCATGGTCGTCAGGTAATACAGACGGGAATTCCGCCCGTCGACGAAAATGATGTTCTCTTGGTCTGAGAAGGGCAGTACTTCCATATGAACGAGCCTAATACTGATGATATGACCGAAAAGAGCACGCCCCCAACCTGGTCTGCGGAAGGCAACGCGCTAATGATCCTCGCAGTGGCGAGTACGACGCTCGCTGCATTCCTCGTCTTCACGTATCTACAATACGTGTTGCTTGCGATAGTGCTCGCATACGTTCTCGCACCTGCTCAACGGATACTTGAGCAACGGATGAGCTCGATGGCAGCAGCGATCACCCTCATTATTAGCTCGATATTCGTGCTTTTCATTCCGCTGGTATACATCACCGGTATCGCAATTCAACAGGGGCTCACGCTCATAGCCGCCATCCAAGAGGGTGAATTCAGCCCGGAGGTGCTTCAAGCTCGGATCGAAGGAATTGGATATGTGGTCGATTTCGAGCTGATGTATGCGACCTACCAAGCGCCCATCGCAGCTGGGTTGCAGAATCTCGCTACGGGCGCACTCACCGTCATCGGCGGCCTCCCGGGTGTACTGCTCGGGTTCACGGTGACCTTGTTCGTCCTCTTTGCGCTGTTACGCGACGGTGAACGATTACTCGCATGGCTGCAATCGGTCGTTCCCATCAACGACCGAGTCCAGCGGAACCTGCTCCGAGAGCTGGATCATCTCATGTGGGCATCCGTGGTCGGCAACGTTGCTGTCGCGGGCGTTCAAGCTGTGGCGCTCGGGATCGGCTTGGTGCTCGTTGGTATGCCTGGAGTCGTCTTCCTGACCGTGGTGACGTTCATCCTCGCCTTGCTTCCACTCGTCGGAGCGTTCGGTGTGTGGGTGCCGGTTTCGATGTACCTGTTCCTGATAGGCCGACCATTCGCCGCTGGATTGTTCGTGATCTATGGTTCATTCGTCAGCGTCTCGGATATCTACCTTCGACCCGCAGTTATCAGCCGGAGCGGGACGATCAACGTGGCGATAATAGTCGTGGGCATCTTCGGGGGGATCGTCCTGTTTGGGGCGATCGGTCTGTTTATCGGGCCCGTCGTCCTCGGTGGTGCGAAAATCGTCCTGGACGTATTTGCCCAGGAGAGAGCGGAACCGACCAGCGTCTGATTCCAACGAGGATTCACCGGTTCTCGCCCGCTAAGCATGAGACTCATCGAATTCGACAGGTTCGAAGACGAAGTACGGACTGGTGTTTGCCGGTGCAGACGAAAAGTGGCGGAGCAAAGCGTCCGTCGAGTACGCGGCGGAGCACATCCCGAACGCTCGATTCGAACTCTTCGAGGAGAGCGGGCATTGCCTCACCATCGAAGAACCAGAGAAGTTCAACCGGGTGGTGAGCGACTTCGTTG
>SLIW01000307.1 GCA_007135435.1 Natronomonas sp. | reverse complement strand
CAGTGGATCGAGGGCGACCTCCAGGACCTCTGTATCACCCGCGACATGGACTGGGGGATCGACTACCCCGGCGACGAGGACGAGGCCGAGGACCTGGTGCTGTACGTCTGGGTCGACGCCCCGATCGAGTACGTCGCCTCGACGAAGCAGTACTCCGAACGGGTCGGCCCCGGGACCTACGACTGGGAGGCGGTCTGGCGGAACCGCGGCACCGACGAACGGCCCGACGGCGGCGAGATCGTCCACGTCATCGGTCACGACATCATCCAGCACCACACCGTCTTCTGGCCGGCGATGCTCCGCGGCGCGGACTACAACGAGCCGCGGGCGGTCATGGCCTGCGGGTTCGTCAACCTCGACGGCAAGGCGTTCTCGACCTCGCGGAACCGGGCGGTGTGGGCCGACGACTACCTCGAGTCGGGCGTCCACCCCGACTGCTACCGCTACCACATCGTCACGGGCAGCGAGTTCGTCGCCGACGTGAACTTCTCGTGGGGCGGCCTCCAGGAGACGGTCAACAACGACCTCGTCGGGACGCTCGGGAACTTCTGCTACCGGTCGCTGCTGTTCGCCGAGCGCAACTACGGCGGCACCCCCGACGCCGGCGTGAGCGAGGACGTCCGCGACCGAATCGAGGACGCGCTGGAGGAGTTCCGGACCGCCGTCAACGACTACCGGGTCCGCGGGCTCGGACAGGTCCCGGTCGCGCTGGCGCGGTTCGGCAACGAGTACATCCAGCGGAACGAGCCCTGGAAGCTCACCGACGACGACCCCGAGCGCGCCGCCCAGGTCATCCGCGACTGCGTCCAGCTGTCGAAGGCCATCGCCGTGCTGATGGAGCCGGTCCTCCCCGGGAAGGCCGCGGAACTGTGGGCCCAGCTCGGCGAGGACGGGAGCGTCCACGAGGCCTCCCTCGGCGACGCGCTGGCCGCCCCACCGGCCGACTTCGGCGAGCCCGCCGAGCTCTTCGCGCAGGTCGACGACGACCTGGTCGCCGAGCTCGACCGCCAGCTCCAGGAGCGCATCGAGGCGAGCGAGGCCGACGTCGACGCGGACGCGGACCAAACGGAGACAGCGGAGGCTGGCGATGCCGAGATATCGAACACGGACGGGGCCGAACAGGACGAGACTGACGACGGCGAGCTCGACCTCGAACCGATCCGCGAGGAGCGGATCAGCTTCGACGACTTCCAGGAGCTGGACGTCCGGGTCGGCGAGATCCTGGCCGCCGAGCCCGTCGAGGGCGCGGACAAGCTGGTCAGACTGGAGGTCGACATCGGCGTCGAGACCCGGCAGGTCGTCGCCGGGATCCGGCAGCTGCACGACATCGAGTCGCTGCCGGGCACGCGGGTCGTGGTCGTCGCGAACCTCGAGAAGGCCGAGCTCTTCGGGGTCGAGTCCGACGGGATGGTCCTGGCGGCCGGCGAGCAGGCCGACCTGCTCACGACCCACGGGGACGCCGAACCGGGGACGAAGGTCCGATGACGGCCACCCGGAGCGCGACACCGGGAGTCCGATCCCCGCCACGTCCAGCACCCGACAGCCATTTGCGGACACTCCCGCTAGGTCGTCCATGAGCGACGGTGGCGCACCGGCTGGGGGGGACGAGTCTCCCGATGCGGCTATCCGCGACGGCACAGCCCGAACCGATGGCGGTGCCCCGGACGACGACCGGCGCGACCCGGGCCGGTCGGTCGGCAAGGAATCGACGGGGAACCACGACGACGGTGGCGAAACTGGCGGCGAGGGACTCGACCGCGCCGAACCAGAGCCATCCCCGGGGGAGGATCGATCCGATCGCGAACAGGCGTCCGGCGATGCGTCGACCGACGCGATCGAGGAGGGCGAGGAGTGGCGGTTCTCGCTCGAGGACATCGAGGAACGGCAGGCCGAAGCGGAGGCGAATGCGGAGGAGGCGCAGCGACGCCGAGAGCCGATCGAGGCCGGAGATCCCTCCCTCGAGGGTGCGGTCTTCGTCCTCCTGGGCGTCTTCTTCACCCTCTACGTCCTCTCGCGGCTCGTGGTCGGCTGACCGGCACGCGTGCGTCTCGTGGAAATCCCGAGAGAGGTTGGAGACGTGGGGACCTGGTGAGAGATCGACGGACACGACAGAAGCGCGCGCTCGTCGAGACGGTCGAACGACAGAAGCGCGCGCTCGTCGAGACGGTCGAACGACAGAAGCGTTAACCCCCGGCGGTACCTAGCTCATCCTATGCCCGAACTGTTCGGCATGTCGGTCCCGTTCCTCCTCGTCCTCCTGGGAGCGGTGCTGATGATCCTGGAGGCCTTCGCCCCCGGCGCGCACTTCATCGTCGTGGGCATCGCCCTCCTCGCCGCCGGGTTGACGGGGCTGTTGCTGGGGCCGGTGCTCCCGGCGGCCGTCCTCCCCATCGTGCTCGCGGCGGTGGTCCTTGGCGCCGGTGGCGCGGCCATGTACGTCTACCGGCAGTTCGACTTCTACGGCGGCAAGGGATCCGGGAGGACGAGCGACTCGCGGTCGCTCCGCGGCAAGACCGGCCGGGTGACCCAGCGGGTCACGCGGAGCGAGGGGGAGATCAAGCTCCAGGGAGGCGGCTTCAACCCCTACTACCAGGCGCGGGCGCTCGACGGTGATATCGAGGAGGGCGAGGAGGTGATGGTCGTCGACCCCGGGGGAGGGAACGTGGTGACCGTCGAGTCCATCTCGGCCATCGAGGACAACATCGACCGGGAGCTCGCGGCGGACCGCTCGACCCGCGAGGCCCAGGCGCGACGCCGCGAGCGCGAACTCGACGCCGAGCGGGACGAGGGGAACGACGGCGACGGCGACGGCGACGGCGGCGGCGACGACACCTCGGAAGGCCGGAACGACGGGGAACGGGAACCGGTCTGAGTTATCCGCCGCAAAGCCACTCTAGCCACCTCGCGAGTCGCACCAGTCAGCACAACCGCCTCGCTCGACAGTCTCGACGCCACTCCCGTCAGCACAGCTGCCACGCCCGACAGCCTCGACGCCACTCCCGTCAGCACAGGCGCCGTTCCCAGTCGTCCACGGTCGCTGATTCCGCCGTGACACCGTCGGGGCCCTGCGCCATGAGGAGCACGGCGGCGTCGTCCATCACGTCGGGATCGAGGATCGAGGCGCGTTCCTCGTCCGGGAGGTGGTCCCAGAAACCGGTGTCGACGCGGCCGCCGGGATCCAGGCAGTTGACGTTGATCGCCGGTTCGACCTCGTCGGCGAGACTACGAGAGAACCCCTCGAGGGCCCACTTGGAGGCGACGTACGGCGACCACTTCGGGGCGCCCCGGCGGCCCAGCCCGGAGGAGACGTTGATCACGTTGCCCCGGCCGGCGTCCTGCATGGCGGCGACGGCGTGCTTCGAGCAGAGGAAGACACCGGTGACGTTCACCTCCATGATGAGCCGCCAGTCGTCGACGTCGATGTCCGTGACGTAGCGGCCCTCGTCGTAGAGGCTCAACAGGCCGATCGCGGCGTTGTTGACCAGGCCCGTGACCTCGCCGTAGGTCTCGACGGTCTCCTCGACGAGCGCCGCGACCGCCGCCTCGTCGGTGACGTCCGCCGGCACGACGAGCGTCTCGCCGTCGGCTGCCTCGGCCACCTCGCGGAGGTCGTCCTCGCTCCTTGCCGACAGCACCGTGT
>SLIW01000408.1 GCA_007135435.1 Natronomonas sp. | reverse complement strand
GGTCGCTGGTCCGTCCGTGGTCGCTGGTCCGTCCGTGGTCGCTGGTCCGTCCGTGGTCGCTGGTCCGTCCGTGGTCGCTGGTCCGTCCGTGGTCGTGTGGCCGCGTTCGTTCGAGTGTGTGCCGGTGGGACGTGTGCCGGTAGGCCGTGTATCGGTAGTCCACGTCGATTCGCGCATGTGGCGGGGTTACTCCTCCCCCCAGGCGAACAGCGCGCGCAGGTCCTCGCCCACGTCCTCGATGTCGTGGTTCTCCTCGGCCTGGCGGAGCTGCGTGTAGCTCGGTCGGCCGGCCTGGTTCTCGAGGATCCACTCGCGGGCGAAGGTGCCGTCCTGTACCTCCTCGAGGATGGTCTCCATGTTCTCGCGGGCGTGCTCGTCGACGACGACGTCGCCGCGGGTCAGCCCGCCGTACTCGGCGGTGTCGGACACCGAGTCCCACATCTCGCCGAGGCCGCCCTCGTACATCAGGTCCACGATGAGCTTGAGCTCGTTGAGGCACTCGAAGTAGGCCATCTCGCTGCTGTAGCCGGCGTCGACGAGCGTCTCGTAGCCCTGCTTGACCAGCGAGGTGACCCCGCCGCAGAGGACCGCCTGCTCGCCGAAGAGGTCCGTCTCGGTCTCCTCGCGGAACGTTGTCTCGACGACGCCGGCCCGCGTGCAACCGATGGCCTTCGCGTAGGCGAGGCCCACCTCGCGTGCCTCGCCCGTCGCGTCCTGGTAGATCGCGAGCAGGCCCGGCGTCCCCTGGTCGTTCTCGAAGTTCCGGCGGACGAGGTGGCCGGGCGACTTCGGCGCGACCATCGTCACGTCGACGTCCGCGTCCGGCTCGATCTGCCCGTAGTGGATGTTGAACCCGTGGGCGAACTGCAGCGTGTCGCCGGGGGCCAGGACGTCCTCGATCGCCTCGTAGACTACCGGCTGGACGTTGTCCGGGACCAGGACGCTCACGACGTCGGCCCGCTCGGCCGCCTGTCGGGGCGTCGCCACCGCGAGGCCGTCCGCCTCGGCCGCCTCCCGCGAGGACGACCCCTCCCGGAGGCCGACCACCACGTCCACCCCGGAGTCGTCGAGGTTCTGGGCGTGAGCGTGACCCTGGCTGCCGTAGCCGAGGACCGCTACCGTCCGGTCGTCGAGTACCGTGCTGTCCGCGTCGTCGTCGTAGTATATCTCCGTCATTTCTCGTTCCTCGATGTTCGTTCAGGTGTGTACCTCGTCGACCACCGCGGTCTCCTCCTCCCCGCGCGCCAGGGCGGCCTGGCCCGTACGGGCGATCTCGCGGATGCCGAACTGGGCGTAGGCGTCGATGGCGTCGTCGATCGTCGACTCGTCGCCGGTGATCTGGACCGTGATGGTCCGCGGGCCGGCGTCGAGCGTCTCGCCGCGGTACATCTCGGTGACCGCCTGGACCTTGTCCGGCTCGTCGCCGTCGACCTTCAGAATCACCAGCTCGCAGGCGACCGGGTCGTCGTCCAGTTCGCGGACGTGGATGACCGGGAGCACCTTGTTGAGCTGCTTCTTGATCTGGTCGATGCCGGGGTCGGGCTCCTCGACGACGAGCGTGATCCGCGAGTAGCCGTCGTTCTGGGTCGGCCCGACCGTCAGCGACTCGATGTTGAACTGCCGGCGGTGGAACAGCCCCGAGACCCGCGCGAGCACGCCCGGTTCGTCCTCGACGTACGCGGAGATGATCGTCCGCCGGGGGTCGGGTTCGGCCTCGACCTCCGGGTCCACGCGGATGCCCTGGGAGTTGCGGCGACCGATCGGCCGCTCGCGCTCCTCCGGCGCCGGCCCCTCCAGCCCGTCGCGGCGGACGTCCTCGCTGCGGCTCATAGCTGGTCCTCCGAGAGGGCGAACAGGCCGTTGTCGCCGCCCGAGGGCACCATCGGGTAGACGTTCTCGCCGGGGTCGATGTGGACGTCGACGACGCTCGGCCCGTCGTAGGCCAGCGCCTCCTCGACGACGTCGGCGACCTCGTCGTAGGTGTCGATCCGGAAGCCCTGCGCGCCGAACGCCTCCGCAAGCGTGTCGAACGCCGGCACCCACGGGTACTCCGAGGCCATGTGGCGCTCGCCGAAGAAGGCGTCCTGCCACTGGCGCACCATCCCGATGGCGGCATTGTTGAGCACCACGACCGTGAGGTCGAGGTTCTCGCGGACCGCCACCGAGAGCTCCTGGCAGGTCATCAGGAACGAGCCGTCGCCGTCGAAGCAGACGACCTCCTGGTCGGGGGCGGCGAGCTTGGCGCCGATCGCCGCGGGGAGCCCGTAGCCCATCGCCCCGAGCCCGTGGCTCGACACCCACGTCCGCGGCTCGGTGTACGTCCAGTACTGGCACGCCCACATCTGGTGCTGGCCGACGCCGGTCGTGACGATCGCGTCGTCGGCCGTCGCCGCGTCGAACGTCTCGACGACGAACTGCGGCTTGACCGGCTCGTCGTCGGGCGCGGCGTAGTCCAGCGGGTAGGCCTCCTTCCAGCCCTGGACCCGCTCGCGCCAGGGGTCAGCGGCGGGCGACCGCGGCATCGCGTCCGCGAGTTGCCCCAGGACGGCCTTCGCGTCGCCGATCAGCGGGTAGTCCGCCTCGACGTTCTTCGAGACCTCCGCCGGGTCGATATCGACGTGGATGATCTCGGCGTCCGGCGCGAACGTCTCGACGCCGCCGGTCAGCCGGTCGTCGAACCGCGTGCCGATCGCCAGCATGCAGTCGGTCGTCGTGATCGCCATGTTCGCGTAGCCCGTCCCGTGCATGCCGGCCATCTCCAGGGCCAGTTCGTGGTCTTCGGGGAACGAGCCGATCCCCGGCATCGTGGTCACGACCGGGATCTCGTGGTCCATGGCGAACGTTCGGAGCTCCTCGCAGGCCTCCGCCTTGATCACGCCGCCGCCGGAGAGGATCATCGGCCGGTCGGCGTCGGCGAGTACCTCCGCCGCCTCGGCGACCGCCCCGGGATCGGCGGTCTCCGGCGGGTTGTAGGTCGACGGCGTCCGCGGCGGGCCCGGATCATCGGTGGCTGGGCCCTTGGTGACGTCCTTCGGGAGGTCGACGAGCGTCGGCCCCTGCCGGCCGCGCTTCGCGAGCGCGAACGCCGCGCCCACCTCCTCGCCAACGGTCTCGGAGTCGTCGGCGAAGAAGTTCGCCTTCGTGACCGGCGCCGTGACGCCGACGGTGTCGGTCTCCTGGAAGGCGTCCGAGCCGACGAAGTCGGTCGGCACCTGCCCGGTCAGCGCGAGCACCGGGTCGGAGTCCATGTTCGAGTCCGCGAGGCCCGTCACCAGGTTCGTCGCGCCCGGCCCGGAGGTCGCCAGGCAGATCCCCGGCTCGCCGCTGACGATGCCGTAGGCGTCCGCGGCGTGGGCCGCGCCCTGCTCGTGGGCCATCGTCACGTGGGTCATCTCCGAGTGGAAGAGGGCGTCGTAGACGGGCATGATCGCCCCGCCCTGCACCCCGAAGAGGTACTCGACGCCCGCGTTCTCGAGCGCCCGCACGACCGCGTCGGCGCCGGTCTCGACGCCCGAGGGGGCCGCGTCCGCGTCCGCGGGCTCCCCGGCGGCGGGCGTGGTCGTCTCGGTGGCACCGGTCGGCGGCGTCACCATCGTCTCGTCGGAAGCCGTCGTCCCGTCGCCACTGCCTGCCGCCTCGGC
>SLIW01000505.1 GCA_007135435.1 Natronomonas sp. | reverse complement strand
CGTGCCGTTCCGGTCGCCGTGAACCGTGCCGTTCCGGTCGCCGTGAACCGTGCCGTTCCGGTCGCCGTGAACCGTGCCGTTCCGGTCGCCGTGAACCCTCGGGATGGGGGACGCCGCCGATTCAGCCTCGTCAGGCGGAGACGCAACTGCAAAGTCCGGCCGTGGTGAGAGCCGGGTATGAAGGCGACCGCGAAGGCCCACCCGATCCAGGGGCTCGTGAAGTACCACGGCATGCGCGACGAGGCGTTGCGGCTCCCCTACCACGACTCCATCTCCGTCTGTACGGCGCCCAGCCACTCGCGGACCACGGCAGCGTTCGACCCCGACCTGGCGTCGGACGTCTACGTCGTCGACGGCGAGCCCGTCGACGGCCGTGGCGCCGAGCGCATCCGGGCCGTCGTCGACCAGGTTCGCGAGCTGGCCGACCTCGAGCACCGCGTCCGGCTCGAGTCGGTGAACGACTTCCCCACGAACATCGGCTTCGGCTCGTCGTCCTCCGGGTTCGCGGCCGCCGCGGTCGCCCTCTGCCGCGCGGCCGACCTGGAGCTCTCGCGTCCGGAGATATCGGCGATCGCCCGTCGGGGATCGTCGTCGGCCGCCCGTGCCGTCACCGGCGCCTTCTCGCACCTCCGGACGGGGCTCGACGACGTCGATTGCCGCTCGGAGCGGATCGAGACTGCCCTCGAGGGTGACCTGCGTATCGTGGCCGCCGAGATCCCCGCGTTCAAGCACACCGAGGAGGCCCACGCCGAGGCCGCCGAGAGCCACATGTTCCAGGCCCGGATGGCGCACGTCCACGGCCAGATCGCCGAGATGCGCCACGCGCTGCGGGAGCGCGACTTCGAGGCGGCATTCGAGCTCGCCGAACACGACTCGCTGTCGCTGGCGGCGACGACCATGACCGGCCCGGCGGGCTGGGTCTACTGGCGACCGGAGACCCTGGCCGTCTTCGACCGCGTTCGGGAGCTCCGGGACGGCGACGAGGGGATTCCGGTCTACTTCTCGACGGACACGGGCGCCTCGGTGTACGTCAACACGACCGCCGAGCACGTCGACCGCGTCGAAGCCGCGATCGCCGAACTGGGCGTCGAGACCCGCGTCTGGGAGGTCGGAGGGCCGGCCCAGGTCCTCGACGAGGACGAGGCGCTGTTCTGAACGTGGGGTTCTGGAGGAGCGCTGTCGGTTCCGGTGCAGACGGCTGCACGACGGTCGAGAGCGTCAGGTCCGATAGCACAAGGGTCGAGGTCGGTGGATTCGACGGGCGGACGGTCGGGGTGGAACGATCGGGACACACGGCGGTCGTGGGTGTCCAGGCCCCTCCTCATCGACTCCCCGTCCGGTATTGATCCGATCCCGGAGCGTGCACACCGGCGGACCGCTCGTCGACCTATCCCAGGAAGAGGTCGACCATGTCGTTCGTCTTCCCGCCCTTGTAGAGTTCTGCGTAGCCACAGGAGGTACAGGAGACGACGCGGAAGCGTCGGTTCTGGACGTCGAAGTACTTCGAGAGGCCGGTCCCGGTGGTGGCGATGTCGTCGACCTCCGTCTCGGTGTGGCCGCACTTCGGACACCCGGGCTCGCCGTCGTCTCCGTCGCTCGTGGAGGGCATGTCCCTCGCGTACCGTGCCACCCATACATACTTTTCCCATGTCGCGGAAACACGGGTATGAGCGGTGCCATCGTCCTCCTGGTCGTCGTCGCCTCCCTCGTCGGGTTCGTCGTCCTCTACCTGCTCATCGACGGGGAGACGGCGTCGCCGACCGTCGTCGACAGGGCGACGGCCGAACGAGACGCCCGCGAACGGGGCGGTCTGGACCGCCCGGTCTCGGCGACGGACACGGAGGACCCCGAGGTCGAGCCCACGGACGAGGCGTGGGGGTACAGCCGACTCGACGAGTGACCGCACACTGTCGGCTGTAACTATTCGAACCAGACGTACCCAATACACGCGGTTTCAGAGCGTGTCCTCCCGACTCTCTCGAAGCTATCTCTACGGAATTACAGCCGACAGTATCAGTCGGCGATCGTCTGCCCACCGGACGAGCGGTCGGCGGCGATGGACCGGACGACGCCCTGGCCGTAGGCGCCGAGGAACATGCCCGCGACGCCCCACAGCATCGGGTAGTTCCCGATGCCGAGGCTCGCGTAGGCGGCGCCAGGACAGATACCCGACAGGCCCCACCCGACACCGAAGATCGCCCCGCCGACGAGCACGTTCCGGTCCATCGACTTCAGCCGGCGGGCGTAGCGGAGCCCCGACAGCGGCGCGCGGCGGCCCGAGCGGGCGGCGAGCAGGAGCACCGGTCCGGTGACGAGGACGGCGCCGCCCATCACGAACAGCAGCCCGAGGTCCCACAGCTGCAGGAAGGAGAGGACGACCTCCGGGCGGGCCATCTGACTGAGGCCGAGCCCGAAGCCGAAGAGCAGCCCACCGACGGCGACGACCGGCATGAACAGCGGGTGACGGCCGTCCGTCCCGTCGACGGGGGTAGCGGCCTCGGCGGCGCCGGCGGACTCGACGGCGTCGGAGGCACTGGTGCTGCGGCCATCCCCCGTCGAGCCGTCAGTCGTCACGGCGACACCCCCAGTGCCATCACCAGCAGCGCGGTGCCGATGGCGATCACCATGAACGTGGCGACGTTGACCACCGAGGTGATCGACGCCGATCCCACGCCACAGATCCCGTGACCGGAGGTGCAGCCCTTGCCGAGGCGGGTGCCGACCCCGACGAGCAAACCGCCGGCGAAGAGCCGCCACGGCTGGACCTCGGTGATCCAGATGCCGCCCTGGACGACGACCGCGTACACCGCGGCGCCCGCGACGATGCTCAGCGTGAAGACGACCCGCCAGTCGCGGGAGGCGACCAACCGCGGCTCCTGGAACCGCGAGCGCTTCGAGACGTACGAGAGCGTCGACTCGAGGAAGGTGCTCGCCCCGGCGGCGTTGCCGGTGCCGAGGTAGACGATCGCCGTCCCGAACCCGATCAGGAGCCCCCCGAGGAGGTAGTGGGTGATCCCCCTGGGGAAGAGCTCCATCACCGCGGCCGTGGCCAGTGCGACTCCGACTGTGCTCATACTACCCCGAAGGTGGACCGTGGGCCGTTTGAATGAATCGTCACCGGCAGATTCCGGTGCGAACCGACGACGCCGCGTCATCGGCGCGGCCCGCTCTCGACCGTCTGATCGGTCGGCTGCATATCAGAGGGGTCCCCGATTCGCCGTCATCCAGGGAGCGGAGGAGGATGGTTCGGCCGGCCGCGTCCGCTCGTGCCACTGGTCAGGTGGCACCGTGAGCGGGAGCTGGGACGCCGACCACGAACGAGGAGCGCCCGTCTCAGAAGGTGTACTCGTCGTTCGCGTCGTCCTCTCTGGCCGCCGGATCCTGCTGGTCCTCGGTCATCTGGGTGAAGAGCGTCTCGTCCTCCTCGCGGTCGGACTCCCCCGTCGTCGCGTAGGTCGACACGCCCATGGTGAGCAGCTCCTCGACGGCCTGTTCGCGGTTCAGGAACTCCCCCTGCTCGACGAGCCGGTCGATCTCGGAGTCGATGCGGTCGGACAACGACACCTCGAACTCGGACATACGCGGGGGTTCGCGAGTCTCCGGTGTAAACCCTCGGTTCTCCGCAAGGGGCCGGCCGGGGTGCCACGCCCATCCCAT
>SLIW01000050.1 GCA_007135435.1 Natronomonas sp. | reverse complement strand
CGGCCGGATGTCAGGGTTGTGGTGTGGTCGGGTGCAAACCACCCCGCCCCGCATCTGGAACGACGGCGTGTAATGCCATTAGTTCACCTCGTGCGGCTGTCGCTCAGGGGGTGAAAACCTGTATTTATATTTTTTGATCGGGCTGTCTGAGGAGGGGATCGGGCAGCAGCCGGATCCCATGGATCGATCGGGCCGCACCTGGCGGCGTGGAAGGGCGACCACCCGCATGCGCGCCGATCCTCCCCCAACCTCGGCCCCCGTGTTCGAGATCACCCGAGGAGCTGTCGGACCTGGTGGCGGCGTCGCTCGAGGTCGATCGCTGGCTGGGTCCCACCCTGGGCGTCGAGCCGGTCGAGGACGAGCAGGGGGTCGGTCCCCTCGGCCTCGACGGCCTCGAGCAGCTCCTCGATCGCGCGACGGTTCAGCGCCAGCGAGTCCAGCAGGCCGATCGCGATGGCCATCGGGACGGCGGCCGCCTCGTCGGTCGGGAACGCCTGACCGACGCGGTCGAACGCCGGCTCCGGCGGGACCTCCACTTCCCCGACGACGCCGTCGGGCACCGCGAGGGTGAGACACGTCGGGCAGATCGCGGCCACCGGCGACCCGCGGGGGAGGTGGTCGCGGTACCGCTCCGGCACCCCGAAGGCGACCATCGAGGAGGCGCAGGTGGGACACTCCATGGCCACCGTTGCACCGGCCGTCGCAAAGAAGGTCCGGTCTCGGACGGGCCTGCCCGGATCCCGGGAACGCCGTCTGCTCACTCGCTCTCGGCCGCCTCCGCCAGCTGGTCGAGCTCCCGCTCGTACGCCGACGCCAGCTCCGCGGGTTCGGGGATCAGGTTGGCGTCGGCGGCGATCCCCAGGCGGACGCTGCCGTCGTAGCTGAAGATGCTGATGCCGATGCCCTGGTCGTTGGCCTGGGGCACCCAGAACATGACGTCGGTCACCTCGCGGCCGGCGACCGCGACGGTGTCCATCGGGCCGGGGACGTTCGTCACGACCCCCGTTGCCTGGTCCTCGAACTGCCGGAGCAGCTGGTCCATCACGGCGTCCGGCGCGTGCCCCGCGAGGCTCAGCGTCAGGTACATGAGGTACGCCTCGATCCCGGCCTTCTGGGCGTCCATCCGCTCGTGGATGATGTCGATCCGCTCGTCGAGGTCCGGGGTTCCGATCGGGAGCGGGACGAACGCCAGCCCGAAGTAGTTGCCCAGCGAGGCGTCCCGGGCGTCCATCGGCCTGAGGTTCACCGGCACGGTGACCCGGAGCTCCCGGTCGTCGACGGGCTCGCCGCGACCCGCCAGCGCCCTCCGGAAGGCACCCGCCAGCGCCGCGAGGAGGACGTCGTTGACGGTCGCGTCGTGGGCCCTGCCGATGGCCTTCACCCGGTCGACCGCGATCTCGTCGGTCCAGCCCGCCCGCTTGACCGTCCCGAGCTCGCCGCGCAGCGACGTCTCGATCTCGTCCTCCTGGGTCAGGAGGCCCCAGCCGGTCCGGACGGCCGTCCCGGCCAGCCGGGCGGTGTCCAGGAGCCCGCTCGGGACGAGGGAGCGAATCGGCGCCTTCTGGATCCCCCGACCTCGCCGGGCCTCCCGTCCGGCATCGGCGTCAGGGTCGGCGGGGGCGTCCTGCCCGTCGTCGGTGCCATCCTCGGCGACGGCCACCGCGTCCCGCCTGCCGTCGGTGCCACCCTCGGCGGCGGCCCTTCCGTCCTGAGCCCCCTCGTTCCTGACTTCGTCCTGGATTCCCTCGTTCCTGACTTCGTCCTGGGCCCCCTCGTTCCTGATTTCGTCCTGAGCCCCCTCGTTCCTGAACGCGTCCGCCCGCGGGGGGTTCGGGACGATCCCCATCGGCATCCGCACGTCCTCGGGGTCGTCGACCAGCCCGAAGAGGACGTAGAGGAGCGCGAAGCCGTCGCCGATGCTGTGGTTGATCCGGAACGCGACGGCGTCGCGGCCGTCTCCCCCCGCGTCGTCGATCAGGTACGCCTCCCAGAGCGGCCGTCGCTCGTCGAGCGGCCGGCTCATCAGGGTACTCACGAAGCGCTTGAGTGTCGCCTCGTCGCCCGGGTCCGGCAGCGAGAGGTGGGTCACGTGGGTCTCGATGTCGAGGTCCTCGACCGTCTCCCAGTAGGGCCTCCGCAGCCGACGCCGCGTCCCGCCGACGCGCTGGGTGAACCGGTCGAACCGGAGGAGGCGGGCCTCGAGACGGTCACAGAGGTCCTCGTAGGACATCGGCGCGTCGAACCAGAGGACGCCGGTGATCGTCGTCAGGTTGTCCAGCGTCCCCATCCGGCGCCAGGCGTTGTCGGTGCCCGACAGCGGACCGCGGCTCATGGGGCCACCTCCCGGGATGGCCGAGGTCGGGACGCCCCGGCGTTCCCGGTGAGCCCTCGATTCGGTCGACTCCGCCTGGAGACACGCCCGCGATGCGCCATACCTGCCCCGGGTTTCGAAAACTCGACTGATGAAGGTACCGCTCCGACCGACGAAACGTCGCGAGACGGTCGTGTGTTCCTCGTCGACGAGACCGGTCATCTCGAGGAGGGCGGGAGCAATTTGATCGCGTCGAGCGGTGTCGGGTTACGCTCTGGGGATTCCGACTCAGGACTCGGGATTCCGACTCAGGATTCGGGATTCCGACTCAGGACTCGGGATTTCGGCTCATCCTCCGGGACTCCGGCTCAAGATTAGATGCTCGGGTTCTGGGCCGGTCGGGGCCGGTGCGACCGCATCACGACGCCCGGATCACGACGCCGCGATCAGGAGGAGCGGACGATGCGGGCGACCGGGTCGTACACGACGACCCCCATCTCGGCGATGAGCGGGAGGTGGACGTGGTGGAGCGCGATGGCGACGTGGAGGATCGCGTCCTCGTCGACGGCCTCGATCCCGTCCTCCCGAGCGACGATGCCCCGGGCGAGCTCCACCAGCTCGACGGCGGTCCCGGTACCCTCGAGGATGTCGATGGTCAGCCTCCGCCGTTCCGAGGCCAGGAGCCGATAGCGATCAGGCGACCGGAGGTCGCCGAGGGTCGTCGAGGGAGCGTCGAGTTCCATGCGTCTCTCCACGATGCTCGACGTGGGTAGCCGATCCCCCTAACCTCACCTGCTAATAGTTTAGGCTAATCGCCGGAGGTTCGACCCCCTCGACGACGGGCGTCGCGTGTTCACTCGGCCCACCATCGACACGGCCGGGCGTTTCCGCCGGCGGAAATTACTTCCCCTCCGTCCCCCCGTACTCCGCATGGAGTCCCACTCGTTGCGCCCGAGCCTCGCGGAGACGCTCGCGGTCTTCGACGGGGCGGCGGAGCCCCTGACGACGCCGGAGGTGGCCGAACGGGTCGGTCTCGAGCGGCGCACCGCCTACGCCCGGCTGGAGCGCCTCGTCGAGGAGGACCGCATCGACACCAAGAAGGTGGGCGCAGGCGGCCGCGTGTGGTGGCGCCCCCCGACGGGGGCGAACCGGCAACCCGAGACGCGCGACGGGGATGGGCCGGGTGCGGCCGGGGCGGGTGATGCCGAGCGGGAGGGAGCCGAGCGGGAGGGAGCCGAGCGGGAGGGAGCCGAGACGGAGGCGATCGGGCCGGAGGCGGTCGGGCCGGAGGCGGTCGGGCCGGAGGCGGTCGGGCCGGAGGCGGTCGGGCCGGAGGCGGTCGGGCCGG
>SLIW01000186.1 GCA_007135435.1 Natronomonas sp. | reverse complement strand
CGATGACGGTCTCGCTCTCGAGGAACGGTCGTTCGAGAGTCCACCCGCCGCCATCGCCGAACGAGCTAATACCGCTGTGTGCGTACCGTTCCCCTGTCATCGGCTCGCGACGAGGGCAGCCGACAGGCACGTTCGAGGACCCGCTGCCACCGTAGGGGACGACGGCGATCTCCATCGAGGCGCTGTCCGATGCAGCCGAGTACACACACGAGGGAGAGTCATGAGCAAACACACACCATCGTACGAAAAATCAATCGCGGAGAACTACGGCCGGACGGACCTCGAGGCGGCGATCATGGCGGCGTTCACGGAGGCGGGGATCGACCCCGACCGGCTCACGCGGGACGACATCGCCGCTCTCGACGAATTCCACATCCAGGGCCGGGAGGCGACCAGGGCGCTCGCGACCCTCGCAACACTCCCCGAGGGCGCGGAGGTGCTCGACGTGGGCTGTGGGATCGGAGGACCGGCACGGACGCTCGCGGCCGAGTTCGACTGCCGCGTGACGGGCGTCGACCTGGTCGAGGAGTACTGCCACGTCGCGGCGCTCCTGACCGAGCGGGTCGGCCTCGACGACCGGGTGACGTTCCGCCAGGGGAACGCCCTCGACCTGCCGTTCGACGACGACGCGTTCGACGTCGTCTGGGTGCAGCACGTCGCGATGAACGTCGCGGAGAAGGCCACGCTATTCGACGAGCTCACCCGGGTCCTCCGCCCCGGCGGCCGGCTCGTGCTCCACGAGGTGCTCGCCGGGACCGGCGGCCAGCCACACTTCCCCGTCCCGTGGGCGACCGATCCGTCCATCAGCTTCCTGGCCACGCCCGAGGAGGTCTCCCGGTTGCTGGCCGAGCGGGGGTACGACGAGGTCGCCTGGACCGAGACGACCGCCGAGTCACTGGCGTGGTTCCGCGGGAAGCTCGAGGCCATGGCCTCCCGATCGGCGGACGAACCCTCGCCACCCGGGCTCGGCCTGCTCATGGGATCGGACACCCCCGAGAAGATGCAGAACGTCGTTCGCAACCTGGAGGAGGAACGGATCTCGGTCTGGCAGGGCGTCGTGACGCTGGCGACAGAGGGCTGACACGGCCATCGGGTGGCCTTCTCGGTCGCTCGAACGGTGGGACACCGACGACGGCTGGCCGACTGCCGCCGGCGCGGGGCACTTTTCGGCTCGACCCTCCCCACCGGCCCGGATATCCACCCCCACTTGTTACGGGACGTATACCCAAACGGATCGCCGCCGCTACCCAGCCCATGGTCCGCTCGATCAGCTCGCGAGGCTCGCCAGGCTCGAGACGCACGCAAGGCTCGCAAGGCTCGCGGAGGTCGCTTCACCGCCGTCGTGTGCTCCAGGTGCTCGGGGCGGGGACGGTGGGTGGACTGCTCCTGGGTCGACTCGAGGCGCAGGAGGCCGACGAACCACCCTTCGTCCTCGTCCAGGGCGATCGCTGCGTCCCCGTCGAGCCGCTGGAGGGCGACGAGCCGGTCGCGGAGCTGTACGACTACACCTACCCGACCGACCGTTTCGAGGGGTCGCCCGGCTCCGACGGGACGACCTACAGCTCCGAGGGGACGACCGACCTCCAGCGCGACCGGACGAGCATCCTGTTCCTCTACGACGGCCCCGAGGGGCGCAGTCTGGTCGTCGTCCACGGCCACCTCGACGGCGAAGAGGACGAGGGTGGCGCGGTCTCGTTCGTGATCCACGGCCTCCCCGACGACGGCGAGTGGGTCGTCAGGGACGACGATTACCGGAGCCCGGACGGCGAGGTGGAGGCCGACGACCGCTGGGACGTCGACGACGACCCGCACGTCGTCGACTGGGGATACGTTGGCGGACGGACAGACGGGGGCGCGTTCCGCGGGCTGGGCCCGGACCCGGAGGTCCGGATCGACCCGGCGTTCAACGAGGAGGCCGCCCGGTGGGACGACCGCAGCTTCGGCCGGATCGAGCGCTGGGAGGTCCTCTCCGGCGATCGAGCGGACGTCGACCGCTACGAGTTAGACCTGGACGAGCCGGTGTCGATCCTGCCGGGACCGTGCCCGGACGACAGGGCGGCAGCGGACGAGCCCGAGACCCCCGACGACGACCGAGATTCCCCGGATTCGGAGGAGCCGGCCAGGGTCGTCGTGGACGCCGATACCGACGACAACGTCGAGACCGACGGCGGCGTGCGCGTCCGGGAGGGCGTCGAGCTGGACGGCAACGTCGAGGCGGGTGGTCTCGTGGAACTCGAACCTGGTGCGGAGATCGACGGCAACGTCCAGACGGCAAGTGGGGTCCTGCTCGGCGCCGACGCCGAGGTCGACGGCAACGTCGAGGCTGGAGGCCCCGTCGAACTCGGCGAGGGTGCGGCGATCGACGGCAACGTCGAGGCAGGCGGGCGGGTGACCGTCGGGCGGGGGGCCGAGATCGACGGCAACGTCGAGTCGCGTGGGGCCGTGACGGTGGGGCCGGACGGCGAGATCGACGGCAACGTCACCGGTACGTCCGTGACGGTGGACGACGCCGGCGAGGTCGACGGGTCGATCACGACGACGGACGGGTGATCGACTGACTGATCGATCACGACGACGGACGAGTGATCGAACCTCCGTCGGGACCGTCGGGACCGTCGGGACGGACGACGTGACCAGCGACCAGCGACCACAACGAATAATAGCAGAGAGTGTCAACAGTTAACATTAAACATGGCTGCCGAGGTGGACGCGCCGGAGACGGTCCCCACGGTGCTGGTCGGGCTGTTGAGCGGCCTGCTCGCCGGGCTCGCCATGGGGGTCATCTTGCACGTCGGCGCGGGCGCGATGCCGTTCATCGGCTCGCTGTACGGCGAGCCGACGGTCGCAGCGGGGTGGATGGCCCACCTGGTCAACAGCATCGTGCTCGGCGTCGTCTTCGCGTTCCTCGTTCGGCGTCCGACCCTCGTCGACCGCGTCGAGGGCCCGGCGGAGTTCGTCATCGCGGGCGTCGCCTACGCGACCGTCGTCGGGCTGTTCACCGCCGCGGTCCTGGTCCCGATCGCCGTCGGGACCCTCGGGATCGGCGAGCTCCCCCAGCCGATCGCCGAGCCCGCCGGCCTCGGCGCGCTGCTGCTGGCCCTCTCGGTCGGCGCCGCCCACGTCGTCTACGGGGCCGTCCTCGGGTTCACCTACGAGCGGATCCAGATGGAGCGCGTACCCGCAACCGAGCCGCGGGGCGAGGGCGAATCGATCGGCGGGAGCAACCGGTGACTCCCACCAGGGGAACGGCCAACGGCCCAGCGGACCGACCGAACGCGCCTGGACAGCGAACCGCTCATCGAGCGACGGGACCGCTCGACGATAACCATCTCCAGCCGGTGGATCACACGCCTAACACTCGGTGGTAGTAGTTAGTTATAATAGGCTCCACCGTGTCGATCATCTCCACGATGGACACCCCGTACACCCTCGACAGGAGCCACCCGACGAGGGAGGAGCAGTCATGACGACCTCCGTCCCTGCATCGTTCGAAGAGTACGCGGTCGACCGGCCGGACGCGCGGTTCACCGACTGGCTCCGCGAGCGGTCCGAACCGGCGTGGTCGGAGGCCACCGGGCACCCGTTCACCCGGGAACTCGGGTCCGGGAGCCTGCCGGAGTCCGCCTTCGCCGAGTACCTCGTCCAGGACTACGCCTTCGTCGAGGCGCTGGTCGGGACGTTCGGCTTCGCGGTTGGGCAGGCGCCGGGGATGGAGGTGAAGCGGCCGCTGGTCGAGTTCCTCGACACGGTGACCGACGAGGAGAACGACTACTTCCAGCGGGCGTTCGACGCGCTCGACGTCCCGGAGTCGCGCCGGCGGGAGCCGGAGCCGTCCGAGACGACCGCCGCGTTCGTCGACCTCCTCGGGAGGGCGGCACGCGAGGGAGGCTACGAGGAGACCCTCGCCGTCCTCGTGCCCGCCGAGTGGATCTACGAGGAGTGGGCGACGGCCGTGGCCCCGGCGACCGGCCCCACGGGAGCAACCGGTGACAGCGACTCGGCCAGTCATGGCGATTCGCCCGGCGACGGCGACTCGGCCGGCCACAGTAACTCGCCCGGCGACGGCGACTCGGTCGCCGACGGCGAGAACGAGCCGACACCCGGCTCCGACGTGGAGCTGCCGTTCTACTACGCCGAGTGGATCGACCTGCACGCGATGCCGGCGTTCGTCGAGTTCGTCGAGTGGCTACGCGGGGAGCTCGACCGGCACGGGCCCGCCCTCTCGCCGCGACGGGAGGCACGGGTGGCCGCGCTGTTCGAGCGGACCGTCGACCTGGAGGTCGCCTTCTTCGACGACGCTTACGAAGACGTCTCGGAGAGGGGGGCTGGTGGTAGCTGAGTGTGATCGGTGCGACCCGGTTACTCCAGTCCGCATCCGTCTCCCAACGATACTATCTGCCACCATCGTCCACAGAGATACTCGATCTAGTGGCATTCGGCCCACGCCGTCACGATGCGTCGCGGCGTGCCGTAATCAGTTGCGTCAGTACGTGTCATAATCAGTCGCCGTCCGTCGCCATCCCCAACCTACTGATACGTTCTCGGTTGGCTAATGCGGATATGCTACCCGTACGTACCTGACCGCGATGTCGGTTCTGTCGGTAGTCAGGTACAACCCGGGCTTACACTCGAAACGTTCTCGCCGCCTTATGCGTCTCGCAGTCGTAGCGAGACACATGTCGCACGATTCTGACCGGCGACGAGAGGGACAGCTATCTAGAGATCCGGAGACGATCAGACGGTGGGCAGACGAACGCGGGGCCGTCCCGGTCAGGGAGACCGCCGGGCCGGACGAGCCCGAGCGGTTCGCGTTCCTGAGCGAACATGACGTCGATGACACCCACGAGCGCGTCGAGTGGGAGACGTTCCTCGAGCTGGTCGACGAGCACGACCTCGTCGTCGTCTCCCACGGCGAGGAGGCCGACGAGCCACTCCGGGTTGCCGGTCACGACGACGTCCTGACAGACGTCGACGACGAGGAGATAGAGGAGCGGCTGCTCCAGGGAGAGACGGTCACGAGCACCATCACCGAGACGTCAGTCGTCGAGCGGGTCGTCGTCGAGGAGGCCGAAGTCGAGAGCGAACTCGTCGACACCGAGGTGCTGGACGAGCAGGTCGTCGACGTCGAACTCCTCGAACGGCAGTGCACGAGCTGTGAGCTCGTCGACGACCCGGAGGGGGACCCCGCGAGCACGTTCGATGCGGACCGGTTCCTCGCGACCGTGGGCGGGGGACCTGCCGTCCACGGAACCGGGGGGACACCCGGTCTCGAGGACGATCCGGGAGGCGATCGGGAGACGGGGACCGACGAGACGACGACCGATACCGGACCTGAGGTGATGGAAGACGCCGACACGGAGACGACCACCTACGGGACGGACGGTCACGACGCACTCCCCTACCACGCGGCACTCGATGTCGAGGAGCGGTGGCGGGTCACGCGCGAGTACCTGGAACGTCACACGGTCGAGAGCCGTATCTCCGGGACGAGCGTGACCGAGGCCGACACCATCGAGGATCACGACATCGACGTCAGCGGTCTGCACCGGTCCATCGTCGAGAGTGGTATCCTCGCCTTCGATTCGCCAGAGGACGCCCTCGAGGAGGCCGAGGTGGAGAGCACGCTCGCGGCGGACGACCGGATCGAGACGAGCTTCACACGCGAGCGGACCCTCGTGGAGGAGATCCTCGAACGGGCCAGGCTCCGTGCGGACGTGACAGAGCGGGAGTTCCGCGGGATGGAGCGAGTGCGCACCGAAGCGACCGGAGCCGAGTCCACAGGCACGGTCGGGGAGACCGGGGACGCCATGGGCGGGACAGCCGCCGGCGCCGACGCCGGACCTGGTGCGGAAACTGGAACGGGTACGGGTGCCGGGGCCTTCAGCGACGACGACGTCGGGAAACCCGTCGTCGACGCGGAGGGCCGGGAGATCGGGATGATCACGGACGTCGAGGAATCGGGCGGCGGGGCCTACGTCGAGACGGACCCGGGGATCGCCCAGCGCATCCAGGCGGCGCTCGGCTGGGGGGACAGGGACGAGGACGCCTACCGCCTCCCCGAAGACGACATCGCCGCCATTCGTGACGACGAGGTCGAGCTCAAGCGGACGGACGACCTCACCGAGAAGGACAGGTGATACCGACAGGTGACCGATGAGACGGCCGAGTAGTACCGTCCTACGGACCGCCTAGCGAAGGCTTGTCGTGGAGCCGTTCGCCGCGGCCGACGAGCCAACTGGTGGAGTATCCCCGCCCGTTTTGCGTCCCACCGTCGTCATGGGTCCGCATGACAGACGACCGAGCAGGACCATCCGAAGCGACCGGTTCCAGCACCCCGCCCGGCACCGAGTCGCTGTGGTTGGCGACGACGCCCGCCACCGACTACCCGTCGCTCGACGGCGACCGCCGCGTGGACGTCGTGGTCGTGGGCGGCGGGATAACCGGACTCACCGCCGCCGTACGGCTGGTGGAGGCAGGGCGGTCGGTGGCCGTCCTCGAGGCGGACCGGGTCGCAGCCGGTGTCACCGGCCGGACGACTGCGAAGGTCACCTCCCAGCACGGGCTGGTCTACGCTCGACTCGTCGACGCGTTCGGTCCGGAGCGGGCCCGGCAGTACGCGGAGGCCAACGAGGCCGCCATCGACGAGATCGCCGGCCGTGTCCAGGAGGAGGGGATCGACTGCGCCTTCGAACGGCGGCCGGCGTACACCTACGCGACGTCCACCGAGGACGCCCGTGCGGTACGCGAGGAGGTGGAGGCCGCCCGAGCGCTCGGCCTGTCGGCGTCCTACACCGAGTCGACCGAGCTGCCGTTCGAGGTCGAGGCTGCCGTCCGCTTCGACGACCAGGCGCAGTTCCACCCGCGGGAGTACCTGCTGTCGATCGCCGCGTCGATCGACGGGCACGACAGCGACAGCGGCGAGGACGACGGCGACGGCCACGTCTTCGAGGAGACGCGCGTGACCGACGTGGATCCCGGCTCGCCCTGTCGGGTCGAGACGCCGCACGGGGAGGTGGTCGCCGACGACGTCTTCGTCGCCTCGCACTTCCCCGTGCTCGACCGTGCCGGCTACTTCGCGCGGATGCACCCGAAGGCCGCCTACCTCCTCGCCGTCCGGCTCGAGAGGTCGCCGCCCGACGGCATGTACATCAGCACCGACGAGCCGCCGCGGACGATGCGGACCCACCCGACCGACGACGGGTCGCTCCTCCTCGTCGGGGGTGAAGGTCACCCGCCCGGTGAGGGGAGCACCGCCGAGCGCTACCGGCGCTGCGAGGCGTTCGCGCGAGAGCACTTCGCGGTCGAGGAGGTCGTCTACCGGTGGTCGACCCACGACCACTACCCCGTCGACGGCGTCCCCTTCGTCGGGTCGCTGGGGCCGTTGACCGAGAACGTCCACGTCGGTACGGGCTTCGGGGGATGGGGGATGTCCGGCGGGACCGCCGCCGGGATGATCCTCTCGGACCTCGTCGTCGAGGGGTCGAGCCCCTGGAGCGAGGTCTTCGACCCGCTTCGGTTCACCCCCGTCGCGTCGGCCCGGTCGTTCGTGCGGGAGAACGCCTCCGTGGGCGCGCGCTTCTTCGGCGACCGCCTCGAGGCCCTCCTCGCCGGGGACGACGTCCCCGCACGAGGGGAGGCGGACGTCGTCCGCCGGGACGGCGAATCGGTGGGCGTCTTCCGCGACGACGAGGGGACGGTCCACGCGGTGTCGGCGGTCTGTCCGCACATGAAGTGCCTCGTCCGGTGGAACGACGCCGAGCGGACCTGGGACTGCCCGTGTCACGGCTCGCGGTTCACCTACGAGGGCGACGTCCTCTCGGGCCCGTCGGTGCTCGGGCTGCCGAACCGCCGACCCTGACCCAGGAATGCCGAACGTGGATCGACCCACCGATCCCGACGCCGGTCGGGGTGGACGTGGACAGCCCCGCCGGCCCAAAGAGTCGGCCCTGGAACAACACATTTCCGTCAGCCGCCCGAAGCTCCCCGCGATGAGACAGCCGTCGTCCACCGGTCGGTCATGAGGCGGCTCTTCCGTGCGCGACGGGACGACGCCGCGATCACGTGGCTGGCCGTCACGGCCGTCTTCGTCGCGATCGTCTGGAGCCTCTCGCGAGGGGCATTCGGCTGGGTGCTCTTCGGCGGCATCCTCGCGGCCGTCCTGCTCGCACCGGTAGTCGCCTTCGGTGAGCCGAGGCGGGTTCCCCCGTGGCCGGTGGCGCTGCTCGCGGCGCTCCCGTTCGTCGTCGCCGCCGTCGCGCCCTGGACGGTCGTCACCCGGGTGGCGGCGTACGCGACGGTGGCCGCCGTCGCGCTGGTCGCCGTCGCGCAGATCGACGCCTTCACCCCGGTCCGGATGAACCGCGGGTTCGCGGTCGCGCTCGTGGTCCTGGTGACCGCCACTGCCGCCGGCGTCTGGGAGCTCGGCAAGTGGGTCGTCGACCTCGCGGTCGGGACCGAGCTGGTCCCGAGCAACGAGGTCGTCATGTGGCGGCTCGTGACGGCCGTCGGGGCCGGGGTGGTCGCCGCCGCCGTCTTCGACCGGTACCTCCGCCGGCTGCTGCGCGAGGAGTTCGTCCCCGACGGGTTCGACGTGGAGGACGCCGAAGAGCAGATCGACGACGTCGGCGGCGCCGTCTCCAGGGCCCTCGCGGATGTCGGCCTGACGCGACCGAGACAGCGTCTGATCGTCCGTGGCGCCCAGGTCGTGCTCGTCGGCATCGGCGTCGTCGGGGTCGTCACCCTGAACCTCAACGTGGTCGTCAACGCCTCCATCGGCCTCGCGGCGACCCTCCTCCCGGGCGTGCTCGAGCGCGACTACAGCGTCGAGACGGACGTCGGACTGACGCTGTGGATCGCGGCCGCCGTCACCATCCACGCCCTGGGCACGGTCTACTTCTACCAGACCGTCTGGGGCTGGCACAACATCGCGCACACGCTCACGGGGACGCTCGTCGCCGCCATCGGCTACACGACGGTCCGGGCACTCGAGGAGCACACCTCCGCGGTCGCCTTCCCGCCGAAGTTCACCTTCCTCGTGGTCGTGCTCGTCGTCTTCTCCGCGGGCGTCTTCTGGGAGATCCTCGAGTTCACCTTCGACGGTATCGCGGCCCGGGTCGGCGCCGACGACGGGCTCGTGCTCGCCCAGCACGGCCTCACCGACACGATGTCCGACCTCGTGGCGAACACCGTCGGTGCGATCATCGTCGCCGGGGCAGCCACCTACTACCGACTGCGCTCGGTGGACCGGTGACCGGGCGTGGCGGACAGGTGACTCGGATCCAGCGATCCTCGAGGGAGTCGGACCACCAACGGTCGAGGGGGTGGAATCATCGACTGGCGAGGGAGCGGTATCACCGACTGGCAAGGGCGTCGGTTTCATCCGTCGATTCCAGTAGAAGTCGGCTACCAACCGGTAGCGCCGAAAGAACCTTTACACCGTAATTACATATCATTAGGCGATGAGTCAGGTTCCCGACTACGCGGACGTCGACTACAGCGACGGCGAGGGCGAGGACGCCGCGGACTACCCGCACCTCGAGGACAAGATCGAGAAGGCCGTCGAGGTCGTGCGGACCGGCCTCGAGGAGTACGACAACCCCGCGATCATGTGGACCGGCGGGAAGGACTCCACGCTCACCCTCTACTTCGTCAGGGAGGTCGCCGAGGAGTACGGCTACGACCTACCGCCGGCGGTCTTCATCGACCACTACCAGCACTTCGCGGAGCTCCACGAGTTCGTCGAGCGGTGGGCGGACACGTGGGACCTCGAGGTCATCTACGCGCGCAACGAGGACGTGGGCGCCTACGTGGACGAACACGACCTCACACCGGGCGACGACATCCCGATCGAGGCCCTCGACGAACACAACCGACACCACGTCCGGGATATCCTGGAGTACGAGGAGGACACCTTTCCGTTCCTCCTGGACACCTACGTCGGCAACCACCTGCTGAAGACGGTCGCGCTGAACGACGCCCTCGAGGAACACGACATCGACGGCATCATCTCGGGCATCCGCTGGGACGAACAGGAGGCCCGCGCCGACGAGACGTTCTTCAGCCCGCGGCACGATCCCGAAATCTACCCGCCACACGACCGGATCCAGCCCATCCTCCAGTTCGACGAGTCCGACGTCTGGGAAGCGTTCTGGTTCTACGTGGTCCCCGAGACCGTCGAGGGGTTCCCGGACGACGGCTACGTCCCCGAGGACTACGACGACCTGCCAAACGACCTGACCCACGAGGACATCCCCATCTCGCCGAAGTACTTCGAGGGGTTCCGGTCGCTCGGCAGCGAGGTCTCCACCGAGAAGGCCGAGGACGAGCCCGCGTGGCTCCAGGACCTCGAGAACACGACCGAGCGGGCCGGCCGCGCCCAGGACAAGGAGGACCTCATGCAGCGCCTCCGCGACCTGGGGTACATGTAGGCCACTTTTTGCACACTCCGCGGGTTCGGCGCTCTTGGCGCCGAACACCGCTCCGTGGCAAAAACGTGGGGGAAAATAGCGCGTGCTCCTTTCGCGGCGCTCCCTGCGGTCGCGCCGCTCAAGTCCGCGCGCGCTACCGAGCGCTCCCTTCGGTCGCGCTCGGAGAACCGCCTCGAGGGCGTTCTCCGAACGCCCCCTCGGCGGATGCTCGTACTCGCGAACGGAGACGAGCCCACCAATTGATTCGTCGTACCCGGCTGCGACCGCTCACTCGAGCTGCGGCGTGAACCGCGCGAAGGTCAGGTAGCCGGTGTGACCGACGCCGGCCGTCGAGGGCCGCGACCCGCGCTCGTCGAAGTCCATCTCCCGCTGGATCGTCTCGAAGGTCGTCACGGAGGAGAGCCCCTCCTCGCGGGCCGCCTCGGAGCACGCACGGGCAGACTCGACGAACGGCGTGTAGGTCGCCACGAATCCCCCCGGCGCGAGCACCTCCGGCGCCCGCTCGACGATCGCGGGCGCGTCACCGGTGTCGAGCGTCAGGAGGTCGACGCCTCCCTCCACGTCCCCCACGTCGAGCGCCTCCAGGAGGTCGCCGGTGCGGACCTCGACGCGGTCGTCGACGCCCGCCAGCGCCACGTTCTCCCGCGCGACGTCCGCGTAGTCGGCCTCGCGCTCGTAGGTCGTCACCTCGAGGCCGAGCCGACCGAGGGAGATGGCGAGGATGCCCGTACCGGTGCCGGCGTCCAGCGCCCGATCGCCGGCGGCGACGCCCGTGTGGCCGATCACCAGGCCGACGTCGCGCGGCATCATCGGCGCGCCGGTCCGCTCGAGGTGGTCGAAGAGCTCGGGTCCGCGGAGCTGGCGGACCTCGAAGGCCTCCCCGAGGTGCGTCTCGACGGTCTCGCCAGGGGCGACGTCCGCGGGGAGCTCCAGGACGCCCAGGTCCGTCTCGAGGGTCTCGCCGGGCTCGACCAGGAACTCGCGGTTCCCGCGGACCACGAGGAAGCGGCTGGGGCGTCCCCCGGGCGCCGTCCGGGACGGCTCCGGGTCGTCGGCGCCGGTCACTCGAGTCGCTCGACCGCCGCGGCGAGGTCGCCGTCGGTCTCCTCGAGGGCCGCCCGGGCGTCGTCCTCGGAGACGCCGGTCCGCGCGGCGACGATCTCCACGTCGTCGTCGGGGATCTCCGCCCCGGCGGTGGCGGCATCGTCGGCCGCGTCGTCTGCACCCTCGGCGTCGGCGTCGGCGTCGGCATCGGCATCGGTCCCCTCGCCCCGCGGGCGGGTGTCGGGCTCACCGACGATCTGGTAGGTCTGCTGGCCCTGGGCGTCCATCCGCTGGACGTCGGCGTCGTGGAAGACCAGCTCCTCGTCCGGCGTGCGGATGATCACCTCCTCGGCGTCGAGCTCCGTGAGGTCGATCCCCATCTGGTTCATCATCTGCTTCATCTTGCGCGGGTTCATCCCGCCGCCTCCTCCGAACATACCCGCACCGAGGGGATGACGCGCCAAAAAGCCTGATGGTTACCGCGAGCGGTCCTGATAGTCACCAAGAAACGTCTCGATGGTCACTGCGAGGCGGACTCGGCGGCGGGCACGCCCTCGCGGACCTTCACCGCCATCCCGGTCTCGAAGTCGGCCATGCCGTCCGCGGAGAGCTCCGCGCGGCCAACCGCCAGGAGGGCGCCTTCGAGGTGTTCGACGAGCACCTCGTCGCCCGGGCGGACCGCGGGGTCGACGCGCCGGACGAACCGGGCGAAGACGTTCCGCCCCTCGCGGACGAACGGCTCGCTGTCGTCGCCGACGACGACCCGGTAGGCCGGCGGCGCCAGCGCCTCCTGCAGCCGCCGGCCCCCGGCGAGGCCGAGGGTGAACCGCCCGTCGGTCCCGTAGGAGACGACGCGCTCGCCGTCGACGACGATCTGCTGGGGGCGGCCGGTGCTCGTGCGCTGGACGACCACGTCGCCGTCGAACAGCGCCTCGCCGGCGCCGGCGCCGAACTGGTAGTCGGCGATGGTCCGGAGCTGTGCCAGGTCCGCTCCCATGACCTGTCGGTGGGCGGACGGGTGGATACGCCTTTCGACCTCATCCACGGTCGTTCCGACCACGTCGACCTCGACCGCGGCCGTTCCACCTACATCGACCTCGACCGCGGCCGTTCCGCCCACACTTAACAGGGTACCGACCCTCCACCCGGTCGATGCGCACACTCAGAAGTGCCGGGAGGGTGGCCATCGGCCTCGTCGCCGCCGTCGCCGCCGCGGTCGTCGGGTGGCTCCTGTTCGTGACGGTGCCGACCGACGCGGTCGAGCTCGCCGGCATCCTGCTCGTCCTCGGGACCGTCCTCCTGGGATTGCGGATCGGTGGTAACGTCGCGCGGAACGTCTTCCCGACCTACAACGTCGCGGAGGTCGGCGTCGAGGGACCGATCACCCGCCGGGGTGGCGGCATCCCCTTCTCGCCGCCCGGCGCCCCTGGTGCCGACGAGATCGTCGAGCTGGTCGAGCGGGCGGACGATGACGACAACTCCGAGGCGCTCCTGCTCCGGCTGAACACGCCGGGCGGAGCGGTCGTCCCCAGCGACGACATCCGGCTGGCCGCCCAGCGGTTCGACGGGCCGACGATCGCCTACGCGACCGACGTCTGCGCGAGCGGGGGCTACTGGATCGCCAGCGGGTGTGACGAGCTGTGGGCCCGGGAGGGCAGCATCGTGGGCTCGATCGGCGTCCGCGGCTCGCGGATGACCGCCAGTGAGCTGCTCGACAAGGTCGGCCTCGAGTACGAGCAGCTCTCCGCCGGCGAGTACAAGGAGGCGGGCTCGCCGTTCACGGAGCTCGACCCAAACGAGCGGGCCTACCTCCAGGGGATCGTCGACGACTACTACGAGAAGTTCGTGGAGACGGTCGCCGAGGGCCGGGAGCTCGACGGCGAGACCGTCCGAGAGACCGAGGCGAAGGTCTTCCTCGGGGAGGACGCCCACGCGCTGGGACTGGTCGACGAGATCGGCACCAGAGAGGACGTCGAGGAGCGACTCGAGGAGCTCGTCGACGAGGAGGTCTCCATCCGGGAGTTCGAGCCGGAACTGAGCGTCGCGGAGAAGCTCCGCGGTGGGGCCGAGCGGGTCGCCTACTCTATCGGTGCCGGCTTCGCCAGTCGGCTGGTCGACGCGGACGGCGAGTTCGACTTCCGGGTCTGAGCCACCTCGAATAGCCCACGACGAAGCACGACGAAACGATATCTCGCAACGGAGGATGCCTGATTACCTACCGGTAATGTAACCCGG
>SLIW01000549.1 GCA_007135435.1 Natronomonas sp. | reverse complement strand
TCGGGTTTGTGCCTTTCTACACGGAGACTACTGGGCGGGCGCCACGCTCGGTAAGGGGGGCGATCAGAGACTCATCCCAGACCGTGGACGACGTCGCAGAAGAGTGCATAGACGCTGATAGTGGAAGTACGCCGTCGGGATGACCTGGAGGCCAGGCTCGGGCTACGACGGGTCGAGCCGCCTCAGTCCGCGCCGAGGAGAATTCGCTCGCCGTCGTCTCGCGTCTCCGGTGCGGTGGAGACCGCTGTCCCCTCCTGACGAGCGACGGCGACCCGGAGCCGTTCGGGCGTCGTGCCCGCCTGGACGGCGGCCGTCTCCAGGTCCAGCGTCCCGGATCGGTAGAGGGTCATCGCCGTCCGAACCGCGTGTTGCCTCATGGACGAACCCGCGAGGGTGAGCCTATTAACAGTATCGAGAGATAATATGCCTATGCGTGTCCTTATATGACGGACCACACGGTCGTTCGTTATACTAGGGGCCGACAGGAACCGACACGGCACCGGCGGGTCGGCGGATCCGAGACGGCTCTCCAGCCCTCGCCGATCGAGCCACGGTCGGAAGACCGCCGCCGGGAGCATCACGTCGAGATCCTCCAGAGTCGGAACGTCGGGCCAGTATCGGCGGGAGATGTCGGATGAGTCACCACGGCCCTTCCCGCCGCCGCGGCAGGTGACCTCGCAACCCTTTAGTCCACGCTCGGTCCCTATCGCGTATGGACGACCGCGACCGAGCGCCGAACGGAGACGGCGGCCGCGAGGGCGAGTCGGGCAGCGACCCGAACCGGGGCAGCGACCCTGACCGGGGCGGCGACGTGCGCGAGGAGATCCTCGAACTCCTCTGCGAGAACGCCCGCCACTCGACCGCGGACCTGGCGCGGCTCGCAGGCGTCTCCGAGGAGACTGTCGAGGCGACGATCGCCGACCTCGAGGGCGAGGGGATCGTCCAGGGCTACACCGCCATCGTCGACTGGGACGCCGTCGCCGACGAGCGCGTCCGGGCGATCGTCGAGTGCAACGTGACCCTCGACCGCGAGACGAGCTACGACGACGTCGCCGAGCGGCTCGCGGGCTTCCCGGAGGTCGAGGGGCTGCAGCTGGTCTCCGGCGACTACGACTTCGCCCTCGAGGTCGAGGGCGAGAACATGCGCGAGGTATCGCGGTTCATCAGCGACAAGGTCGCGCCGCTGCCCGAGATCACCCAGACGGTCACCCACTACGTGATGGAGACCTACAAGCAGGGCGGCTACCGATTCGGCGACGGCGGCGACGACGACCGGCTGTCGGTCACCCCATGACGCTGTCGCCATCCGACCGCGTCCGGGCGGTGCCGCCGTCGGGCATCCGCCGGTTCTTCGAGCTCGCCGAGGAGCTCGACGACGTCATCTCGCTGGGCGTCGGCGAGCCGGACTTCTCGGCGCCGTGGGCCGCCCGGGAGGCCGCCATCACCTCCCTCGAGCGGGGCCAGACGTCGTACACGGCCAACCGGGGGATGCGTCGGCTCCGGGAGGCGATCGCCGACGACGCCCACCGGTGGAACCTCCGGTACGACCCCGACGACGAGGTGCTCGTGACCGCGGGCGCCAGCGAGGCCATCGACGTCGCCCTCCGGGCGCTGGTCGATCCTGGCGACACCGTCGCGGTCCCGCAGCCCTGCTACGTCTCCTACGTCCCCGGCGTGATCTTCGCCGGCGGCGAGGTGCTCGACGTCCGGACCCGCGTCGAGGACGAGTTCCGGCTCACCCCGGAGGTCCTCTCGGAGGCGGGCGCCGAGGAGGCGGACCTGCTGGTGTGCTGCTACCCCAACAACCCGACCGGCGCGACCATGACCCGCGCGGACCTCTTCGAGGTGGCGCAGTTCTGCCTCGAGCACGACCTCGCGGTCGTCTCGGACGAGATCTACGCCGACCTCACCCACGAGGGCGAGCACGTCTCGATCGCCGAGTTCGACGGCATGCGCGAGCGGACCGTCGTCGTCAACGGCTTCTCCAAGGCGTACGCCATGACCGGGCTCCGGCTGGGGTACGCGCTCGGTCCGGGCGGGGCCATCGGGGCGATGAACCGCGTCCACCAGTACACGATGCTGTCGGCGCCGACGACCGCCCAGTACGCCGCCATCGAGGCCATCGAGACCTGCCGGGAGGACGTCGTCGAGATGCAGACCCAGTACGACCGGCGTCGCCGCTACGTCCTCGCGCGTCTCGACGAGATGGGGATCGACTGCTTCGAGGCGACCGGCGCGTTCTACGTCTTCCCGGAGTGTCCCGGCGACGACGCCGAACAGTTCGCCGAGGACCTCCTGGAGGCCGAGCGGGTGGCCATGGTGCCGGGCTCCGCCTTCGGCGTTGGCGGCGACGGCCACCTCCGGGCGTCCTACGCCACCGGCCTCGAGGAGCTGAAGGAGGCCATGAACCGCCTCGAACGGTTCGTCTCCTGATCGACGGCTCACGGCACGAGGGCCTCTCGCCGAGGGCGCCACCTCGGGGAGCACTGATTACACGGCCGCCGACTCTTCGACCACCGACGACGCCGCCACTGATTCTTCGTCCATCGACTCCTCGGCCATCGACTCCTCGGCCATCGACTCCTCGGCCATCTTCAGGACGTGAACAGCACCCGACCAGTCGGGCGTCCGACCTGCCATCGCGGATGCGGAAACCGGCGTCGCTGGGGTCCACGCGCCCGCGCGGCCGCAAATCAGTTTCCGATACTGACGGAATGCCTTTTTTAGGCTAGGTTGAAGGTGAGCTATAATGGCTATCGACGAGAGTGGTGGCGAGGCCGGCGAGGGGGTGCCGGCCTCCGGGCCCGTCGATCCCGGGTCGGACGTCGACGAGGAGGCGTCCTCGCCCGCGGTCGGCGAGTACAGCTGGGAGGACTTCAAGGGCGAGTACTACTACGACGACGAGGGGCGGCCACCGACCGACGCCGAGTTCGACGCGGAGGAGTACCTCGGCTTCGACCCGGAGCGGCTCGAGTCGGTCGTCGGCGCCGCGGGTCTCGGCGCCGAGCAAATCGACGAGGTGGTCGACGAACGGACGGTCCGGGTCAACCCGGAGCTCGACGAGGACGCCTTCTTCTCCACCGCCGACGGCGGCACCACCGTCGTCAACCGGTACGACCTCGAGAAGGCCGTCCCCCAGGAGAAGAAGAGCCACTTCCGGGAGGTCGACCGCTACTGGGTGAACAAGCCCTACGCCTTCGTCGTGATCTTCCACTCGGACAAGGAGAACGAGAAGAAGTACTACCTCATCGAGCCGCACCTGACGCCCATCGAGTCCGACCTCCGCGAGTTCCTCTCGGGGAAGCTCAAGACCGCGATCAAGTACTCGAGCGACGAGGTCATCGTCCAGGGCGGCGAGGACGCCCGCGCACAGGTCATCGAGGACGAGACCCACAACCTCCTCGAGCGGTACGACCTCTACGCCGACGGCGCGAAGCCAGACGACGGGGGGTTCCTCGGTGGCCTGGATTTCGGCCTCGGAGGGTTGTTCGGCCGTGGAGGCGACGAAGGGGACGGAACCGACGAAGATGGCGACCTCGCCGGCACTGTCGCCGGGGAAGGCCAGGGTGCTCGACGGGCGGTCGGCGAGGTCGACGGCGTGGCCGCCCGTCCGGAGCCGTCGCTCCTCGCGGAGGACGCCAAGACCCTGACCGCCTACCAGATCGAGAAGCTCCTCTACGTCCTGGAACGCGATTTCATCGGCTAC
>SLIW01000072.1 GCA_007135435.1 Natronomonas sp. | reverse complement strand
CGTCGTAGCATCTGGCCGATAGTCAGTGAGCCAGGTAGATAGGTGTTTTCTGTCGCGACGCGGTCGGTTAAGTTAAGACAGAGGTGTCGAATCGGACCGTCACACGGCCTGAAACCCCCGGGTCGCTCGGTTCGGGGGACGCGCGGCTCGTGCGGCTCGGGTGGCTCGTACGGCTCGTGCGGCTCGTGCGGCTCGTGCGGTTCTCGGCTCCGCGGCTCAGTCCTCGGCGCCGCCGCGCCACTCCGCGAAACGCGCACTTCGATCGCGTCCCGCTGGTGCTCGACATTCGTCGACGCAAGACCGCCATGAGCGACGCGTGACCGTCTTTGACGGCTCTAGACACCCGATCGAGGACGTCTCGACCCCGCTCGAACGGTGGGGATGGCCTCGCATCGTCGGTGCTCCACAGATGTACGCCGATCGTACCGTGGCGGTAATTTCTCCCTTATCCGTCAGGAGGCCACAGGGTTTTTATCCCGGCACGTCATCGGGATAGGTGCAATGGCGAAAGGCGTTGTCGACTTCTTCAACGACACTGGCGGCTACGGCTTCATCGAGACTGACGACTCCGACGAGGACGTCTTCTTCCACATGGAGGACGTCGGCGGACCGGACCTCGAGGAGGGCCAGGAAGTCGAGTTCGAGATCGTCCAGGCCGACAAGGGCCCGCGGGCGAAGAACCTCGAGCGACTGTAAGTCGACTCACGACCACGATCGGCGACTCGGCATACGACCCCGGCGCGGTGCGGACGGCCTCCGTCACGGACCGTGACCTGTATTACCGTCGGTAGTGACGACCCCGTATGGGCGACGTCATCCACGACGACCTCTACCGGCGGACGAAGGCGCTGCTCGAGCCCGGCGAGATCGTGCTCAACGGCGTCATCGTCCGCACGGACCTGACCGGCGACGAGGAGCCGACGCTCCACCAGGCGACGCTGGACGTCGGCGACGTGATCGCCGCGGCCGCCGACCTCGACCCGGTCGAGACCTACGTCTACTCGGGCAACGACGACGAGCGGTTCGGCGTCAACCAGCACCAGGGGCTGACCCTCGAGGACGACGAGTTCGTCTGGGAGTGCCAGCAGCTCATGCGCGACGGCACCTACGACGTCGTGTTCTACTACGAGGCCGACGCCGACCAGCGGGCGATCGTCGAGGGCGTCGAGGAGCTCGGGTTCGAGGCGACGAGCGTCCGCGGCGACGAGGACGACGTCCACGGCGACGGCAGCGACGGCAGCGACGACCGCGGCGACTGACGGTCGAGGAGACTGTAACTGGGGAACTGGCCACCGCCGAGCCCGGCGACTGATCACTGACGAGCCCGGTGACTGATCACTGACGAGCCCGGCGACTGCTCACCGGGGGACTCGCGACTGATCACTGGCAAGACCGAGGGCTGACCGATCGGGATGAACGCGAATGTGCTCCCCGTCCCGAGCTATCGCGTCACGATCTCGATCTCGTGGCCGTCCTGGTCCTTCGTGAACGCGTAGCGGTTCCCGCAGGACTCGGGGTCGCGGTAGTCGGGTGCCTCGCGCTCCATCAGCGTCGCCCAGGTCTCGTCGAGGTCCGTACACCGGACCGCCAGGTGGCCCCAGGCGTCGCCCATCTCGTAGGTCCGGCCGTCGTAGTTGTACGTCAGCTCGACGGCCATCGCCTCGTCGGCGGCGCCCGCCGGTTCGACGAAGTAGTTGGCGAACGTGTCTGCCTCCCAGCGGCCGGTCTCGCCGTACTCGAACTTCCGGGTCCAGTACCCCAGCGCCGCGTCGGCGTCCTCGACGCGGATCATCGTGTGATCGAGGCTCCACTTCTCGCCGTGGTCCCGCTTGACGATCTCGATCTCGTGGCCGTCCGGGTCCTTCACGAAGGCGTACCGGTTCCCACAGGATTCGGGGTCGCGGTAGTCCTCGACCCCGTTGTCGATCAGCTCGTCGTAGGACTCCTGGAGCTCGTCCTCCGGCACCCGGACGGCGATGTGACCCCAGGCGTCGCCCATCTCGTAGGTACGGTCGTCGTGGTTGTAGGTCAGCTCGAGCAGGGCGCCCTGGTCGTGGACGTCCTCGGGCCCCAGGAAGACGTTCGTGAACGTGTCGGCCTCCCAGCGGCCCTTCTCCTCGTAGTCGAGGTGGGTGGTGTACCACTCGAGCGACTCGTCGAGGTCGTGGACCCGCATCATCACGTGGTCGAGTGTCGCGTCCATGGGTGGACCACGGGGGCCGCGGAATAAAACCTGGCGACACCCGGGTCCAACCGGTCGCGAGATCGATCATCGAACTCGGCGCCGTTCCGCTCGTCGAACCGGCCTCCATTCCGGTCGTCGAATTCGGCGCCGTTCCGCTCGTCGAACCTGCCGCCGTTTCGAGCGTCGAACCCGTCCCGGAGATTATCCCGTCGCCGCGGGGACTGGGCGGTATGACCCTCCACAGACGGGCATTCCTGGCGACCGCGGGGGTGCTGGGCGCGACGGCGGCGACCGCGGGCTGTACCGGAGACCTCGGCGACGGTGGGAGTGCCGGCGGCGACGACGGTGTCGGTGCCGATGCCGGGCCACCGCCGTACGCCGACTGGTTGCCGGCAGACGGGTCCGACGGCGACGGACTGCTGTTCGTGTCCGTCGACCAGGAACGGCTCGATCGGTTGCAGGACTACGATGACGATGCCTTCGCGGACGAACCGTTCGACGACGTCGATCCCGGGGGTGACGACGATGCAGACCCCGACGAGCGAGCCGGCCAGGACGATCCGATGGTGCTGTTCCCCATCGTCGGTGTGTTCATGGCGGGACTGTCGTTCTTCGGCCTCATCCAGTACCCGTTCGTCGGTGACGTGCTCGAGGACGTCGGGGGGATGGCAGGCGCCGAGGCGTCAGCTGGCGAGACTGACGACGGCGGGGACGAGTCGACAGCCAGCGCCGCCGATGTCCAGCGGTTCCTCTTCGTCGACGGGGCGCTCGTCTTCGAGGGGGCCTTCGACGTCGAGGCGGTCGACGACGCCGTCGAGTACTTCGAGACCGCCGGAGAACGGGACGGGTTCACCGTCTACGAGGCGACGGAAGCGGACTTCCTGGTCCCGGAGGACGGCGCGTTCGCCGTCTCCGAGGAGGCGCTCGTGTTACCGCTCGGCGACCCGACCGACGAGCGCGCCACGGGTCGGGACACCGTCGATCGGCTGCTCGACGTCCGCGCGGGTTCGGCGGACGGCTACGCCGACGCCGGAGAAGCGGACGCCGAGTGGGCCGTGAACGCAGCTGGCCACGGGGACCTCGTCATCGGTCTGTGGGGCGACCTCGAGGACCCGACGGGGGAACCGCTCGACGACGAGCTCGGCGAGGATGGATTCGACGACGTCGGGCCCGACGCCGACGACGACTTCGAAGCGCTCGAGGACGCCGACGTGGTCGTCTCGTCACTGACGTTCGAATCCGAAGAACTGATCTCGGCGGCCTTCGCCGCCGGCTTCGGGCAGGGAGAGGCACCCGACCGCGACGCGATCGAGCGCGAGATCGGGCGATCGGCCGACGACCGCGACATCTACGTGGAGGGTTCGCGCCTGGCGGTCGAGGCGACGTGGGAAGCCGACAGCGACAACGACGACTAACTGGGACGGCGACGGCGACAGGGACGGCTAACTGGGACGGCGACGGCGACAGGGACGGCTAACTGGGACGGCGACGGCGACAGGGACGGCTAACTGGGACGGCGACGG
>SLIW01000515.1 GCA_007135435.1 Natronomonas sp. | reverse complement strand
GTAGATTTGCGGACAAACTCTCCGAATCGCGCTGCCAGTCGCAATCAGGAGAAGCCCCGTCAGCGTTCGATGGAGCCGTCCCCGTCGTCAGAACCCTCCGGACGCTCGGGGATGGGCTCGCCGTCCACGACGGCCTGGACCGCCACCGGTGACAGCGGTGCCATGTCCCCCTCCACCGTCCGTTTGATGGCGGCCGCCGCGGCGCCCCGTTCGAGCGCCGTCGGGACGTCGGCGCCGCGGAGCCACGCGGCGAGGTAGCCGCCGGCGAAGGCGTCCCCCGAGCCGACGGGGTCCACCGTCTCGGCGGGGAACGCCGGCTGCTCGTGCGTCTCGTCGCCCACGGCGAGCGCGCCGTCGATCCCCCGCGTGACCACGACCGTATCGAGGCCATGTTCGTCCCACAGCTCGGCGACGGTCGCCTCCGGATCGGCCCCCGAGCCGAACACCGTCCGCAGGTCGCGGTCGGCGACGAACAGGAGGTCGACGTCGGTGAACAGGCCGGCGAGGGTCTCCCTGGCGACCTCGGGGTCCCACAGCTTACCGCGGAAGTTGACGTCGAAGACGGTCGTGGTCCCAGCCTCGCGCGCCATCGCGAGGAGCTCCGCGGTCGTCGTGGCGAGCGTCTCCGAGAGCGCCGGCGTGATGCCGGTCGTGAAGAACGCCTCCGCCTCCCGGATCCGCTCGAGGGGCAGGTCGGCGGGCGTCGCCGACCGGATTGGGGTCGCCCGGCGGTCGTAGTGCACGGCCGGTTCCAGCGGGGCGACCCCGGGTTCGAAGTAGTAGGTGCCGACCCTGCCGTGGTCCGCCCATCGGACGATCGGCTCGACCCCCTCGCCTCTGAGCCCGTGGACGATGCGCTCGGCGAGCGGCGACTCCGGGAGGACCGACAGCCACGCCGCGTCGAGCCCGAGGTTGGCCGCCGCGGCGGCGACGTTGCTCTCGGCGCCGCCGACGTGGACCGCCAGGTCGTCCGTCCGCGAGAGCGGGTCGCCCCGCGGCGGCGTCAGCCGTAGCATCGTCTCGCCGAAGGTGACCAGGTCGGTGGGCCCGCCCGTCGTCACCGGCGGTCACTCCCGGTTCTTATCGGCCGGTCACTCCCGATTCTCACCCGCCGGTCACTCCCGGTTCTTATCGGCCGGTCACTCCCGGTTCTTATCGGCCGGTCACTCCCGGTTCTCACCGACCAGTCTCTCCCCGACGTCGCCCGTCTTTCACACCTCGTCGTCCTCATCGACGCTCACTATCGGTCGTCACAGTCCCTCACTATTTGGTCCTCACGGTCTCGCACAATCGGCCGGCAGCAACCCTCGCCGTCGGCCAGGAGGCCGCAGCCCCCTGAACACCATCGACGACCGCGACTCGTCGACACCACCGCCCGTCACTCCTCGTCGAAGACGTCCTCGCCCTCGACGGCGTGCTCGGCGACCACGTCGAGGTCGAGCGTCACGCCGAGGCCGGGCTCCTCGGGGATCTCGATCCTCCCGTCGGCGATGACGTCCTCCTCGACGAGCTCCTCCCACCAGCCGAGCTGGTAGGAGTGGTACTCGAGCGCCAGCGCGTTCGGGATGGCCGCGGCGACGTGGGCACCCGCCACCGTCCCGACGGGCGAGGCGACGTTGTGCAGCGCCACCGGGACGTAGTACTGGTTGGCCACGTCGGCGATCTTGCGGGTCTCGCGCATGCCGCCGACCTTGGGCATGTCGGGCGCGACGATGTCGACCGCCTGGTCCTCGAGCAGCCGGCGGTGTTCGGTCACCCGGTAGCGGTTCTCGCCGGCGGCGATCGGCGTCAGGGTCGACCGCGTCACCTCCGCCTGGACCTCGAGGTTCTCCGGGGGGACCGGGTCCTCGAGCCACCAGACGTCGTACGCCTCCAGGGCCGCGGCCAGCCGCTTCGCCGACCCACCGGAGAAGCTCCAGTGGCAGTCGAAGGCGACGTCCGCGGCCTCGCCCACGCGGTCGGTGACCGCCTCGACGATGTCGACCTTGTGGCGCACCTCGGCGGGCCGGAGGTGCCGGTTCGCCCGGTCCTTCTCGTGGCCGCTGGGGACGTCGAGGTCGAACTTGAGGGCGTCGTAACCCAGCTCCTCGACGACCCGCTCGGCCTCGTCGGCGCAGGCGCGGGGGTCGGCCTCGTCGGCCGTGTGACAGTCGCAGTAGACCCGGACGGTGTCGCGGTACTTCCCCCCCAGAAGCTGGTAGGCGGGGACCTCCAGCAGCTTCCCCGCGAGGTCGTGGAGTGCCGTCTCGATCCCGGCGATGGCCGTCACGGTCACGCCCTCGACGGAGCCCTCTCCGGACATCTTCTGGATCAGGTGCTCGTAGAGGCGGTCCACGTCCAGGGGGTTCTCGCCGTGGAGGAACGGGGTCATCCGGTCGATCAGCTCGGGGACGCCCGCGCCCCAGTACGCCTCGCCGGTGCCGACGACGCCCGCGTCGGTGTACACCCGCACGAGCGTCCACGGGAAGGTCCCGTCGACCATCGTGGTCTGGACGTCCGTGATGTGGACGTCGCGCGAGCCACGGGATGCCTCGAGGTTCATCGACACCGACGAGAGGTCGCGCATCGTGTACTCCGCGTTCGGGTCGTGCAGCGCGCGGTAGTCCCTGACCATAGGCGACCATCGACCTCCAGCGAGAAAGGACTTGAGGAGTTACCCCGGCCCAGGAGGGAGACGATCCAGTTCAGAGGAGGCCCTGCTCCCGGAGCTCCCGTTCGAGGGCGTCGCGTTCGGCCCCGTCCATCGTCCGGAGCGGCGAGCGGAGGTCGCCGACGTCGAACGGGAGGTCGCGCAGCGACAGCGCGGTCTTGACGCCGGCCATGTAGGGACCGCGCTTGAAGGCCGATCTGACGGCCAGGACCGTCGACTGCAGCTCGCGGGCCCGGTCCTCGTCGCCGGCGTCGTAGGCGTCGTAGAGGTCGACGACGAGTTCGGGGAAGGCGTTCGCGACGGCGCTCACGAGCCCGGAGCAGCCGAGCGCGAGGGAGGCGAACAGCAGCGAGTCCGAGCCCGCCAGGTAGGTCAGCTCCGGTTCGGCGTCGATGGCCCCGACCAGCCACGGGACGTCCTTCGAGGAGTCCTTCAGCCCGGCGACGCCGTCGATGGCCGCCAGCCGCTGGAGCGTCTCCAGCGACAGCTCGTTGCCGGTCCGCCCCGGGATGTGGTAGACGTAGACCGGGAGATCCACGGCCTCGGCGACTGCCTCGTAGTGGCCGATCGCCCCCTCGGCGTCCAGCGGGTAGTAATAGGGTGTGACGACCACGACCCCGTCGGCGCCGACCGAGGCGGCGTGCCGCGCCGCGGCGACAGTCTCGCGGGTGCTCGGGTTGCCGACCCCGGCGATCACGGGGACGTCCACGGCGCCCACGACCGACTCGACGACCTGCCGTCGCTCCTGGGGTGTCAGCATCGCGAACTCGCCGTTGGTCCCGAGCGGGAAGACCGCGCCCGCGCCAGCGTCGGCCACGAACGCGGCGTGTGCGGCGGTCGCCGACTCGTCGATCGCGCCGTCGGCGTCGAACGCCGTCACGGTCGGCGGGACGACGCCGTGGAGGTCGAGCGGGTCGGCGGCGCCCGGTGCCGGTGCCTGGTCCGTGACCGACCGTCCGTCCGGCGACGATCCTCCGTCCGACAACGAGCCAGCATCCGGCGATGGGTCATCGCGTGTCATCGTGGGCCGTAGGACGGTCGCACGGAAAAGTCTCGTCTCT
>SLIW01000095.1 GCA_007135435.1 Natronomonas sp. | reverse complement strand
TCAAAGAACTCGACGATGACGATGGTCAAGATACAACGCTCCTCGTCGGCGCTGACGACGACTATGACGTGTTCGAGGATGATGACGAATACTCCCACCTCATCGAACGGTTCCGTGATGACGCAGCCTGATGCGCACCGAATTCGGCATATCCCTGTTAGGAAGTATCGAGATGCCGAAATTCGATGGATTGTGGCGTGTTAACATTATCGCCCACGTATCACGGCCGCGGCTCGTCGGTCTCCGAGACGGTCCGCGTTCGATAGTACCACGACCTGGGTCGGATCGGCCATCTGTTCCGGAGGCAAGACGCAGTTGAAAACGATATTCGGTGGAACGTTTACCCCAGTCCGGGCCGAAGGGCGCGTATGGCCACCGCGGTGAAGATCGACGAGGACGCGAAATCACGGCTGGAGGAGCTCCAGGCGGAGATCCGGCTCCGGACCGGCCGGAAGGTCACCCAGCAGGAGCTGCTGAGCCGGTTGATCGACGAGGCCGACGAATCGCGAGACGACGTGATCGACTCCTTCCGGGAGTCGACGATCCCGCTCTCCGAGGCCGAAAAGGAGGCGATGCGACGGGGCCGGATCAGCTCCGGCGTCGAGACCGACGAAGAGGACGTCGACGAGACCCTCTACGGATGACGGTCCTCGTCGACACGGGCGTCCTGTACGCCGACCACGATACGGACGCGACCAGACACGACGTGGCCAGCGAGGCACTCGAGGCGGTGTTCGACGGCGAGGTCGGACAGCCGTACGCGAGCGACTACGTGTTCGACGATGCGGTCCCCATGGGTGGGGACGGGCAGGAGACCCACGAGGTGGCTGGCCACGAGCGGGATCCGATGCTGTCGGGGGATGGGTGATGTCGATCGCCGTCGTCGATACAGGCGTCTCCGAAGATGGCGCACGCTGAGCGAATACTCGGCAATGGTGAGAATCACGGCGGATTTGACACGCTATTCAGCCGGTCGACGTCGTTCTCATCGTACGCTGCGCGCCACATCGCATGGACGGCCCGGGTCACGAGTGACACTTCGGTCACGGTGATACAGGAAGGTTCGGCGGAAGCGGTAGCAGCATCGGGTGGTGGATGGAAATGCGCCTTCGGTGAGTGGGTATTGGGGTGGCGATCGAATCGCCAGTTGACGTCCTCGGCATCGACATAGTGAAACGAGTACATTCCCAATTCACTCCACTGGATATCGAATCGCGCAGCGTCAGCGTCGCCGAGTCCATCGGTGAGTTCGACGTGGAGTTCACCTGGAGAGACGATGTCGTCGTACGACGTCGTTTCGACCAGCGGTTCGAGCTCGAGCCAGAGCGAACGAATGCGCTGGAGGGCGACCAGATAGATCGGCCCGAATTCCCCAGCCCGGTCCCCGTTGCTCATGCGGTGAGCTGATGGCTGGCTTCGTCGTAGGCGAGCGCCGCCTGGGCGACGGCGAGGTTCTGCCGCGTCGTCTTCCACGCGCTGAGGTCATCCCAGCCTTCAGTCTCGCTCGCGTCGAGATCCTGGGCGAGTTCCTCGGGTGACACCACCTCGTAGCGGTCCTCGTAGCGACGGATCTCCGCTTTCATCCGCTCGATGCCGTCGAGCAACTCGTCGCGATCGGTTTCCTCCCGGAGCTCGCGGATTCGGGACATGAGGACTCGATCGGCGTCTCGTTTGTAGAGAGTGGTCTGTCCGTCCACCGATGTCTCGGCGAAGCCGGTGTTCACGAGTGCCTTACAGTGTCGACGGGCTGTTGGCTCACTCACGAGGGCGCGCCCGGCGATCTCGGCTGCCGATTGCCCCTCGTGGGTTTGCTCGATAACTTCGTACACGCGCTCGAAGGGCGTGGTGTCTGCTTTCCACTCCGCTTTGACGTGCTCGTTGATGTCATCCCACGTTTCGGTGGTCATACTGGAACGCAGGCACTGTAGCACTAAATAATTTCCTGAGAAAATTATTCTTGTCTGGAGTGTCGATGTAGCTTGGTCAACGTCTTCCACCGGGCGCGAGTCCGTACGATGCATCAGTACGATGATGAGGTCATGCTTTCGCGTGGGTCGACCGCGAGACGTGACCGACGAAAACTGTACCGGGGCCGCCGAATTCGGAGCCCAGTCCCGACAGGGGTCACTCCCAGAACGAGGCGATCCGGTCGTCCAGTGCGGTGATCACCAACGAAAGAACCGCTAGCCAATCGTGGGGGAAATCCTCGTCCTCACCTGGCGTCGCTGCGTCCGGCGGGGGATGAAAGTGGTCTCTCGTGTTGTGCTCGTTCGGGTGCCTATCCCAGCGACACTCCCACGATTCACCGTCGGCGTACTGTTCGGCGTAGTGCACGTTGAAATCGTCCGTTTCGAACCACCGGATTCGAAGGGACGCCTGCTCCACTACGGCGGGGAAATACCCGAGATCGTACGTCACGACCACGGCATCTGGTGCCTGGTCTGGACGGAACTCGACGGAGGAGAACCGATCGCTCCCGTCGAGTCGGCTCCTGAGCCGATCGAGGACGTCGTAATCGATCGGCCCGACCCCGGGGCCGGAATCGTCGTCTGTCGCATTCGGATTAGACATCGACGCGGGGGTCGTTCTGTGTGGAGCCGCTGTCCCGTCGGGCCGCATCCAGGAGTTCGACACGTCGCTCCAGGGTCTCCCACCTGGCAAGGTCCTCCCAGACGTCCTCGACCGGACGATCGCGACTGGCTGCAACCAGCGAGACGTCGGCTGCCGATGCCGCGTCGTAGCGATCGCGAAAGGTATCCAGCTCCCCGAGGGCCTCCTCCAGTGCCTCGCGGATCGTGGCCTCCGAGTTGTGTTCACGGAGTTTCTCGACGCGCCGCCACCAGAGGTACGAGTCGTTTCGCTCGTACCGGACCGGTCGGCCGGTGTGCTCGCGGACGATTCCCATCTCTGCGAACCACCGGAGATACTCTCTGGCCGTCTCGGTATCACAGCCCGCTCGCTCGGCGATGGTCGAGACCTTCGTCGGGGTGCGGACCTGCACGACGACGTCGAGGAGCCGCTCCCTGATCGGGACACCTTCGAGCAGTTCCTCGGGATCGGTCCAGTCCGTGAAGTCCGGGGGTGGCTCATCAGGGTCTGGGAACTCCGCGGAGCTATCGGTCAGATCCATCGGAGGTCACGGGGGTATAGCACGCTCACAGATATATATCTGTGATATGCTGAATTAATCCGGCATCGGGGTGTATATCTTCGCAATCGTCAGCTTCACGAGGGCATGCAGGCCCGGCCTGGGAGAGGCGTCCCTGGAGGAGGCGTCCTCGCAATCGTTGGCGATCCGATTTTTCATTCCACTATGAACGCGAAAACTGGCGTTCCAGAGTAAGCCGGTGCGGATTCGTGAATAAACCCTGGTCACATTGCCACCTACTGTTAAGAAGCCGAACCGACATAGAATAGACACCCCAATGAACTATCGGATCGAGGTCCCCCAGGAACCGGAGCGTGGCATTTGCGTCGGGTGCGAAGCGCACGAAGCGTGGGAGGAGTTCCAACCGGGGTATCGAACCGTCGCGTTCTACTGCGACGGCTGTGGCTTCGAGGTCGAGATCTCCCTCCGGGATACCCACGAGTGGCGGGATTTGGGCGAGATGTGCTGAGTAGCGTGACGACCCCGACCCGAATCCGACGATCGGCAGCCTACGTGCCGCTTCCAGCGTTTCAGTTCCCCGTACTTGTCGAACTCCCGGAGCGGGC
>SLIW01000341.1 GCA_007135435.1 Natronomonas sp. | reverse complement strand
TCGCGGTCGACGGGGAGGCCGCCGACGGCGGCGACGAAGGCGACGAGGGCGACGTGGGTGACGAGGGTGACGAGGGTGACGTGGGCGACGAGGACGGTGTCGGGGACGTCGACATCAAGGAGCTCGACCCCCTGCTGGCGGATCGCGGATGGCGGATCCGTGACGTCGCGGTGGCGCCCGACACGGGACACCTCTACGTGGCCGTCGACGACGAGGACGCGCCGATCGTCCGCCTCGTTCCGACGTAGCGGAACTCACTTCGCCCGCTTCCCGAACGCGAACAGGCAGGTCGGCGTCTGGTCGGCGGCGCGCGGCGAGAGGTGCTCGGTCACCGCGTCGTCGTAGAACGTCAGGCCCGTCCCGCCGAGGTCACGGTGGGCGTAGGTCGCCAGGTAGAGCCGGCCGAGGGTGACGCCGGCCTCGAGCTGGGCGAGCCGGTAGCCGCGGTTGCCCAGCCGGTCGACGATCGCGTCGACGTCGGCCATGAGGTAGACGTTGACGTGCGCCTGTCCGGCCCACGTCTGGTCGAGCGCCAGGTGGGTCTTCGTCCGCCGGTCGACGTCGCCGAGGCGCTCGAGCTCGGCGTCCCCCGCGTGGTACTGGTAGGTGCCGTCGGGGACGTCCGCGACGCCGGCCACCAGGCAGTAGACGTCGTTGTACTGGAGGCCGTCGGCGCCGCCGTTCGGCTCGCTCCCGCCGCCGTTCCAGTCGGCGGGGAGACCACGGGTCGCCCGGTCGAGGACCGTCGCGAGCTTCCGGCGACCGACCGCCTCCCCCGAGTACTCCCGACAGGATCCCCGTCGCACGATCGTGTGATGCAGCGGCCGGGCGGAGGCCGTCTGGTGGTCGACCGGGTCCAGCGGGACGCGCTCGCCGTCGCCCGGTTCAGCCTTGCCGACCGCGCCGGCATCGAGGCATTCGTCCCGCCAGGCGGCCGCCGCGTCGCCGTCCGCGAGGGTGCTCTGCGCCCAGGCGTCGGCGACGAGCGGGTAGTCGACCACCCGATCAGAGAGCGGCACCGTTGCGGGATCGAGCGGCTCGACACCAGGCGGATCCGGCGCCGGCGCGTCCCGGCCGATGGCGACTGCCTGCAGCGGCGCCTCGTGGTCGGGGTCCACGCCGAGCAGCTCGCCGAGCGGTTCGTCGGCGACCCCGGTGACCACCTCGGCGCGGTGGTCGAGGGCGTGGGCCGCCGCGAGGAGGTTCGCCAGCACCGTCCCGGAGTCCCAGAAGGCGTGCCGGTAGGTCCGATCGCGGTACTTCCAGGCGTTGCGCCACCACGTCGACGTCGCGACGACGGTCACGGGCGCCTCGGCGACCGCACGATAATTGCCGGCGGCCGTCGCGACGACGCCACGGTGGTCCCCCTTCCGGAGGACGTCGAGCGAGAACGTGGCGGGGTCGAAGTGGTAGACGCCCGCGTCGAGGTCGGTCGAGGGGCCCGCGCCGCGCCGACCCTCGAGGTCGCCGACGACGAGGTAGAGGTCGATGTGATAGAGCTTCCCGGTGCAGGAGGCGGCCCGGAACGCCATCTCCCGGCCGTCGACGTCGACGGTCTTGACGACGCCCGCGGCCTCGTAGCAGAGCGTCGCGAGCGTCTCGCGGTCCAGGGGTTCGGCGGTCGGTTCCTCCGGTTCAGCGGTCGGCTCGTTCTGAGCTGTGGCCGCGAGCGGGTCCGCCTCGCCGTGGGCGATCGCCGACAGCGCCGGCTGGACCGGAATCCGCACCGACCGGAGGGGTTCGGCGGGGAGGTCCCGGTAGACCTTGGACGGCCGCGGCCGGTTCGCGTGATCGAGCCGGAAGCCGTCCCCGCGGACGCTCTGTGGGCTGTGTTTCGTCCGCTCGTGGTACTCGCGCGCGTCGACCATGGCGGGTGGTTGGGTGGCGATCGGGAAAAAGCCCGACCGCTCACCGGTCGGCAACTCCATGTTCGGGAGCGTCGGGAAGTCGGTACCGATCGGCCCAGACCGGTCGGTCCTGCCGGTCGTGAACGAGGGACGAGTCCATCTCGTCGACGGAGCCCAATCATCGCGCCGATCGACGTCCCTTGCGAACGATTTTGTATGGAGGGGCGCGGGTGTACGGAACGACGTAACCGATGAACGACAACGACCGGTCGATCCTCTCGATAACGATGCTCGGCCACGGGATGGTCCACGCCTACGAACTGGCCATCCCGATCTTCATCATCATCTGGATGGACGAACTGCAGATCAGTGCGGCGGTCATCGGTATCGTCGTCGCGATTGGCTACGCGCTGTACGGGATCGGCGCCGTTCCCAGCGGGGTCGCCACGGACGCGTACGGTTCGAAGCGACTGTTGATCGTCTGCCTCCTCGGCATGGGGGGTTCGTTCCTGCTCCTGGGGCTGGCCGGTGGCCTCGTCGGGATCTCGGTCGCCCTGCTGTTCTGGGGCGCCGCCGCGAGCATCTACCACCCGGCGGGGCTCCGACTGATCAGCACAGGGATCTCTCGACGCGGGACGGGGTTCGCCTACCACGGCATCGCGGGCAACCTGGGCATCGCCGTCGGTCCACTGATCGCCGTACTCCTGTTGATCGCGCTGGAGTGGCGCGTCGTCGCCATCGTGATGGCGCTTCCCGCCCTCGCTGCGGCCGGTTACACCGCCTACGTCTCGGTCGACGAGACGGCCGAAATACCGGAACGCGATGGCGGATCCATCGAGGACGGGAGCCTCCGCTCGGTCGGCGAGCTGCTCCGGGAGACGCGACTGCTCTTCGTCGGGGGCTTCGTGCTGGTGTTCCCCATCGTGATCCTCGAGGGGTTCTTCTATCGCGGCGTGCTCACGTTCCTGCCGAACGTCCTGGCGAGCTACCCCAGCCTCGAGGCGGTGACCGTCGCCGATCGCGAGGTCGACCCGGCACGGTACGTCTACGTCGGACTCCTCTTCGTCGGGATGGGCGGACAGTACGTCGGTGGCAAGCTGAGCGATCGGATGCCACCCGAGCGGGCGGTGATCGGGGCCTTCGCCGCCCTCGCCGTGCTCTCGGCCCTCTTCGTTCCCGCAGCCACCGTCGGACTCATCCCCCTGCTCGTCGTCAGCGCCCTCCTGGGGTTCGTGTTGTTCGGCGAGCAGCCACTGCTCCAGGCGATGGTGGCGGACTACTCCAGCTCCGACGTCCGTGGGTTATCGTACGGCTACATGTTCCTCGGCGTCTTCGGCGTGGGCGCACTCGGGGCGGCGTTCAGCGGCGCACTCCTCGCCTACACGACCCAACAGATCATGTTCCTCCTCCTCGCGGTGGTCCCGACGATCGCGGCTGTCCTCGCCGCCACCCTGACGGCCCGCGATCTCAGAGAGCTTCGTCGATCCTAAGGATCGGTCCGTTCGAACTCATCGCCACGTGATGCCTTCGAGAACCGGGGAGGCCCGTCGAGTCACGTGGACCGCAACCGGTTTTTGCCCGGTGGTACAACCGACAGATATGGGACAGCGAGTCGCCACCGACGGAGGGGTCGTCGACGTCGAGCGGGTCACCCTCTACCGGGCTCCGACGACGGTGGTCGACGCGGACGCCGTCGCCGCGTGGCTCGACGACCGGGTCGACGCGTCCGTCGAGGTCGAGGAGCGACTGCTCGGGCTCCTGATCGACCGGGACGCGGACGGGGACGCGGACGCGGACGGGGACGGGGCCGAGGCCGAAGACGTGGCCGAGGGCGGGGACTCGGAGGATGACCCGGCCGAGGCCCTCGCCCGCGC
>SLIW01000091.1 GCA_007135435.1 Natronomonas sp. | reverse complement strand
GATCGGCGCTCGGTCGTCTGATCGGCGCTCGGTCGTCTGATCGGCGCTCGGTCGTCTGATCGGCGCTCAGTCGTCTGATCGGCGCTCGGTCGTCTGATCGGCGCTCGGTCGTCTGATCGGCGCTCGGTCGTCTGATCGGCGCTCGGTCGTCTGATCGGCGCTCAGTCGTCGGACGTGGCGCCTACAGGTAGCCTTCCTCGAGCAGGAGCTCGCCGTTCAGGACGCTGGCGCCGGCGGCACCCCGGATGGTGTTGTGCGAGAGGCAGTTGTACTGGACCCCCCGGGCGGTCGCCTCGATCCCTCCGGCGGAGACGGCCATCCCGTCACCGAGCATCCGGTCCAGACGGGGCTGGGGGCGGTCGGGGGCGTCGAACACCTCGATGAGCTGGGCGGGCGAGGAGTGCAGGTCGACGCTGGGGTACTCGCGCATCGCCTCGGCGACGTCCGCGACGGTCGGGTCGTCCCGGAGGTCCGCCCAGACGTTCTCGAGGTGGCCGTCGAGCGTCGGCACCCGGTTGCACGTCGCCGACACCTCCGCCTCGTGGGGTTCGACCACGGCGCCGTCGAAGCTCCCGAGCAGCTTCCGGGACTCGGTCTCCATCTTCTCGGCCTCGCCCCCGATGTGCGGGAGGACGTTGTCGAGGATCTCCATCGACGTGACGCCGGAGTAGCCGGCGCCGGAGACGGCCTGGAGCGTCGCGACGTGGACCCGCTCGAGGCCGAACGAATCGAGGGCGGCCAGCGTCGGCACCATCGTGATGGTCGAGCAGTTGGGGTTCTTGACGAGCGCGCCGTCCCAGCCCCGCTCGTCGCGCTGGACCTCGATGAGGCTCAGGTGGTCGGCGTTGACCTCGGGGATCGTCAGCGGGACGTCGGGGTCCATCCGGGCGTTCGAGGAGTTCGACGAGACGACGTACCCGGCCTCGACGAGCGCGGGCTCGACGCGCTCGCCGACGCTCGACGGCAACGACGAGAACAGGAGGTCGACGTCGGCCGGGATCGCCTCCGGCTCCGTCTCGACGACGGTGAGATCGGCGACGGACTCCGGGATCGGCGTGTCGACCCGCCACTTGGCCGCGTCGCGGTAGTCACGCCCGGCGCTCGCGGACGAGGCGGTCAGGGCGGCGATCTCGAAGTCGGGGTGCGGTTCGAGCAGCTGGACGAGCCGCTGTCCGACGGCGCCCGTTGCACCGAGGACACCTACGCGGGTGGTCATTGACCCCGGTAGGCAGAGCCCCCGGAAAACGGTTGTGAATGGTGCAGTCGTGACCGCGGGGTGCCCGCGACGTGATCCGCACCGGTGGGTGAACACGACGACGGTGGACCTGACCGGTGACAATCGAGGCTCCTCGCGGACGACCACGGCTCGCCGAGGCGAGGGTCAGCGAATCCGCGATGTGTCGTCACCGCTACGTTAGGGGATTCGTCACCGTCAACGGGACGTGTATCGGTCCCACCGTGGCTCGAGGTGGTCTCGAACGTGAACGCGATCTCGCTTCTGCGAGAAGTCCTGGGAAGACGCAGGTGGCCGCCTACGCCGCCTGAGCCGCGCGCTGCTTCCGCGTGACGTACCCCGCGATACGGTTCCGGACGCTCTTCGACTGGATGTTGGTGAGCTCCTCGACGAGCTCCTTGTTGTGCTCGAAGTCGTCGCCGAACGCATCGGGATAGCGGTCCATGAGCAGCTTCGCGGTCTTCTTGACGTAGGCGGGTTTGATGGCCATTGGTGTCGGTCCCTACTGGACTGGCGGTCAAAAAGGGTTCGAAAGGCGACCAGGGCCGGACTCGGCGATGGTCGTAAACGGGACGGGGCCACCCTCCGGATCCGTGCAGTGGTCATTGGCCCGGAGAGACGCCATCAGCTCTCCTCTCCCTAAAGCGTCGGTTACCTGTTCCTCACGGGGGTCTCGTTTCCCTGCTCGTCGTTCACTCTGTGCCCAAATCGCCGACGTGGGCCCGGAGGCGGGCCATGGCCTCCCGTTCGCGGTCACCTCCGCACTGCTCGACGACGTCCGAGTGGAAGGCCAGCCGATCGCGCAGCTCCGCATCGTCGTAGCCGCGGACGCCCAGGCGGGAGGCGGCGACGGTCGCCTCCACGACGGCGTAGTATCCGCGGTTCGTCGTGGGGACGACGCGGCGTTCGACGGCGGTCTCCACCGGTCGGAGCGCCCACCGGACCCACTCGGTCCCTCCAGTCGTCCCGGACTCGAGGGGCTCGACCTCGAGGCGGGCCCAGGCGTCCGCGCTCTCGAGGACTGGCTCGTCCTCCTCGCGGATCGAACAGGCGGCGTCCACGAAGTCCACCGGGTCGCGGGAAAACTGGACGTAGCCCTCGCCGCGTTCCTCGAAGTTCCGACGCGTCCGCGTGCGACCCCAGGTCCGGGCGGTGACGGGCTCGTCGGCGCCGGACGGGGCGAAGAGCCCCAGTGCGGCGACGTTCCAGCGATCGTTCGGGCCGCGCGTCGTCACGATCGATTCGGTGACCCCCCGCAGCTCGACCGGCCACGCCTCCCACTCGTCGCGGGGCACGTCACACCTCCAGGCCCCGCTCGAGGGCGATGAAGAGCGCGGCCGCGGTCAGGTCCGCGGTCGTCCCCGGGTTGACGTCGCGGGCGACGAGCTCGTCGGCGAGCGACTCGGCGTCCTCCTCGCCGTCGAGCACCGCCCGTGCCCGTTCGGTCACCTCGGCCGCGACGTCTTCGCCGTTGCGCGTCACGACGAACGTGTCGATCTCGTCGGCGAGCAGGCGGAGGAAGACGCTCGACGTGCGCCGGACGATCGGCCCATCGCCGTCGAGCAGCCAGTCGGCCGCCTCGAAGCTCCGGCGGAACCCGGAGGTCCACTCCGCGGCGACGCCGTCGCTGTCCGCCGACATGGTCATGACGTCGGCCAGCGTCAGGCCGCGTTCCCGGATGGCGTCGACGGCGTCGCCGCCCCGCCGGACGTCGAGCTCCGGGGCGTCCGCTGGCGGATCGTCCACCGCGACGTCGACGTGGTCGAACGCTCGATAGAACGCGCACGCGTCGTCGACGATCGTCGACGCCACGACGTCGCTCGCCCCTTCCGGCGAGAGGTCGTTATCGGCAGCGGCCCGCACCAGCGGCGTCAGCACGAGCAGCGCGCCGAACTGCGTGTTGCCGCCGGTCTGCTCGGCCATGCCGGCGACCCCGCGCTCGAACGCCTCCCCGACGGGCGCTCCCTCGGCGGCCCGTGCCAGGCCACGGCGGGCGCCGACGGCCCCGGCGAGGAAGTGCTCGAACCGCAGGTCCGGGTACTCGCGGTGGCGGTCGACGTTCCCCGGCTTGGGCGTCCCGCTCACCTCGAGCAGGAGTGCGAGCTGGGCGTTCTCGGCGGGATCACGCATCGGGCGCTCCGTCCGGGCTCGGCCGCGGGCGCCTCCCCGCTCCGTCGGCGTTCCGGCATCGGGTGTCGGTTCCGTCTTCGTTCCGCCCCCTGTGCCCCGTTCTGTCGTCGCCCCGGGGCCGCGCCCCGGTCTCGTCGTCATTTCGGAGTCGGGTCTCGGACTCGTCGTCGAACCACTCCTCGGTGGCGGCCCGGACCCGCTCGAGGACGACCGGGTTGTCCGAGGGTCGACCGACCGAGACCGCATCGGCGCCGAACGCCAGGTACTCGTGGGCAGTCTCGCGGTCGCGGACGCCGTTGTTCGCGACGACGAAGCCATCCGGGACGGCTGCCGTGACGTCGGCGACGACCGGCTCGCTG
>SLIW01000257.1 GCA_007135435.1 Natronomonas sp. | reverse complement strand
GGTTCGACGCTCTTAAGTGCGTCATCCGCCTCGATGCAGACGAGACAGGCGTAGCCTGTTTCACACCGTAGTAGCCCCAGTGGCTGCGACTACGGAGGTGAACGATGGCAGATTCGATAGAGGACGCAGTAACCCGCGCAATTGAGGAGGCCCCCGAGCGGAACTTCCGCGAGACGGTGGACCTCGCCATCAACCTGCGCGACCTAGACCTTGACGACCCCAACAACCGCGTGGACGAGAGCATCGTCCTCCCTGCGGGTACGGGCCAGGACACGCGCATCGTCGTGTTCGCCGAGGGCGAGACAGCCGTTCGCGCCCGCGAGGTCGCCGACGACGTACTCGACGGCGACGACCTCGAGGACCTCGGCGACGACGATGACGCGGCGAAAGACCTCGCCGACGAGACCGACTTCTTCATCGCGGAGGCCAGCATGATGCAGGACATCGGCCGCTACCTCGGGACCGTCCTCGGTCCCCGGGGGAAGATGCCGACGCCGCTGCAGCCCGACGACGACGTCGTCGAGACGGTCAACCGGATGAAGAACACCGTCCAGGTCCGCTCGCGCGACCGACGCACGTTCCACACGCGCGTCGGCGCGAGGGACATGGACGCCGGCGAGATCGCCGGCAACATCGACATCATCCTGCGGCGGCTCTACACGGACCTCGAGAAGGGTCCCCACAACATCGACTCGGTCTACGTGAAGACCACGATGGGCCCCGCCGTGGAGGTGCCGGCATGAGCGCCGACGCCGAGGTCGAGGCGGCGGCGGCGGAGGCGGCGGCCGAGGCCGAGCGGAAGACGGAGACCGTCCCCGAGTGGAAGCGCGAGGAGGTCGACGACCTCGTCGGCTACCTCGAGCGCTACGACTCGGTCGGCGTGGTCAACGTCACCGGGATCCCGAGCCGGCAGCTCCAGGCGATGCGACGCGAGCTGCACGGGACCGCCGAGCTGCGCGTCTCGCGCAACACGCTGGTGGTCCGCGCGCTCGAGGAGGTCGACGAGGGCCTCGAGGACCTCGTCGAGCACGTCGCGGGCCAGGTGGGGCTCATCGGGACGAACGACAACCCGTTCGGGCTCTACCGCCAGCTCGAGGCGTCGAAGACGCCCGCGCCGATCAACGCCGGCGAGGTCGCCCCCAACGACGTCGTCATCCCGGAGGGCGACACCGGCGTCGACCCCGGGCCGTTCGTCGGCGACCTGCAGCAGGTCGGCGCGAACGCCCGCATCGAGGGCGGCTCGATCAAGGTCGTCGAGGACTCGACCGTGCTGTCGGCCGGCGAGGAGGTCTCGGCGGACCTGGCGAACGTCCTCGGCGAGCTGGGCATCGAGCCCAAGGAGGTCGGCCTCGACCTGCGCGCGGTGTTCTCCGAGGGCGTGCTGTTCTCGCCCGAGGAGCTCGACATCGACGTCGAGGAGTACCGGGCCGACGTCCAGGCCGCGGTGGCCGCGGGGCGGAACCTCTCGGTCAACGCCGAGTACCCGACCGCGCGGACGGCCCCGGCGATGCTGGCGACGGCCGCCGGCGAGGCGAAGGCAGTGGGGATCGCCGCCGCCGTGGAGGATCCGGACCTCGTGGACGACCTCGTCGCCCGCGCCGACGCCCAGCTCCGCTCGCTGGCGGCGCTCATCGACGACGAGGAGGCGCTCCCGGAGGAGCTCCGGGGCGCCGAGATCGCTCCCGCCGGCGGCGCGGCCGCCGCGGGAGCGGACGCGGACGCGGATGCGGACGCCGGCGACGATGCCGGCGACGGAGCGGATGAACCGACCGACGAAAGCGACGCCGAGGGCGACGACGAGGATGACGACGACGACGGTGGCGCGGCGCTCGGCGACATGTTCGGGTGAACACCAATGGAATACGTATACGCAGCACTCATCCTGCACGAGACCGACGAAGAGATCAACGAAGAGAACCTGACCGACGTCCTTGAGGCCGCCGGGGTCGACGTCGAGGAGTCCCGGGTGAAGGCGCTCGTCGCCGCCCTCGAGGACGTCGACATCGAGGAGGCCATCGACACGGCCGCCGCCGTCCCCGCCGCAGGCGCCGCCGCCGGTGCGGCCGCCGCCGAGGAAGGGGCCGAAGCCGAAGAGGAGCCAGAAGAGGAGGCCGAAGCCGAAGAGGAGGAGGACGACGAAGACGACGACGCCGGCGGCGAGGGCCTCGGCGAGCTGTTCGGCTGACGGCGCGATCCCACACCGACTACTTCCATCTTTCACACCCGCGAGCGGCGACGCTCCACCACGAGCGGCGACGCTCCACCACGAGCGGCGACGCTCCACCACGAGCGGCCCCATTTCACCACGGGTCGCCCCGACGCTCCACATGCGACCCCACTCCTCCACGAGCCGCCCCACTCCTCCACGAGCCGCCCCGCTCCTGGCACGGCGAACCGGGCCCCTCGAGTTCATATACGGGCACGCGCCCACCTCGGAGGGATGGACGTCATGGTCGTCCCGAGAGCGACGGTCACCGCGCTGGGGTTCGTCCTCCTGGGCGTCGCGCTGGGGACCGCCAGCGGGCTCGTCCCCGGGTTGCACGCGAACAACATGGCGCTGCTCCTGGCGGGCGTCGCGCCGTCGATCCCCGGCCCGCCGCTGTACGTCGGGATGGCGATGCTGTCCGCGGGCGTCGTCCACACCTTCGTCGAGATCGTCCCGGCGCTGGCGATCGGCGTCCCCGACGCGGCGATGGCCGTCGCCGCGCTCCCCGGCCACCGCCTCGTCCTCGAGGGGCGCGGCAGGGAGGCGCTGCGGCTCTCGGCGCTGGGCAGTGCGATCGCGGTCGTGCTCGCGGCGCCGCTGGCGATCCCGATCACGCGGCTGATGACGGCCGCCTGGCCGACCGTCCGGGCGAACCTGCCGGTCGTCCTGGCCGGGGTCGCCCTCGTGTTGATCCTCACCGAGCGCGGGCCCCTCTCGAAGGCCGTCGCGGCGCTGTCGTTCTGTCTGAGCGCGATGCTCGGGCTGGCCACCCTCGACCTCTCGCCGGAGGCGCCCCTGGCGGCCGGCGGCATGCTCGCGCCGCTGTTCGCCGGCCTCTTCGGCGCGCCGGTGCTCGTCGACGCCATCGGGGGCGAGGGCGTCCCGCCCCAGGACGACCCGGACGTGTGCCTCTCGCGGTCGGGACTGGCCGGGCTCTCGGGACTGGGGACGCTCTGTGGCGCCGTGGTCGGCTACGTCCCGGCCATCTCGAGCGCCGTCGCGGCGACGGTCGCGCTGCTCGCCGTCCCCGGGCGTTTCGGGGCCCGCGGCTTCGTCGTGGCGACCTCGGGGGTGAACACCGCCAACGCCATCTTCGCCCTCTTCGCGCTCGTGGCGCTGGGCGCGCCGCGGACCGGTATCATGGTGGCGGTGGACTCGGCCGCCGTCCCGCTGTCGCTCCCTCACCTGCTGTCTGCGGTCGTCCTCGCGGCGGCCGCCGGGTTCGTCATCGTCGTCACCCTCGGCGACTGGTACCTCGCGGCCGTGGGTCGGATCGACGCGACCAGGCTCTCGCTGGCCGTCCTCGTCGCCCTCGCGATCCTCTCGTTCCTGTTCGCCGGCGCGGTCGGGGTCCTGGTCTACGTGGCTGCCGCCGTCGTCGGGCTCGTCCCCGCCCGGTTCCACGCCAGGCGGGCGAACCTGATGGGCGTGCTCATGGGGCCGCTGATGCTCGCCTAGACGTCGCCCAGTCGGACCTCGGTACGGTCCGTCGTCCCTCAGCGACCGGTGTGGCACCTGAGCGATCGGTGTG
>SLIW01000247.1 GCA_007135435.1 Natronomonas sp. | reverse complement strand
GCGAGTACCCCGAGGAGTTCATTCAAACGGGTGTTTCCGCCATCGACGGCATGAACACCCTGGTCCGCGGCCAGAAGCTGCCGCTGTTCTCCGGGTCGGGCCTGCCGCACAACGAGCTGGCGCTGCAGATCGCCCGGCAGGCGACCGTCCCCGAGGAGGAAGCCGAGGAGGGCGAGGCCAGCGAGTTCGCCGTCATCTTCGGCGCGATGGGCATCACCGCCGAGGAGGCCAACGAGTTCATGGACGACTTCGAGCGCACCGGCGCGCTCGAGCGCTCCGTGGTCTTCACGAACCTGGCGGACGACCCGGCCGTCGAGCGGACGATCACGCCGCGGCTCGCGCTGACGACCGCGGAGTACCTCGCCTTCGAGAAGGGCTACCACGTGCTGGTCATCCTGACGGACATGACCAATTACTGCGAGGCGCTGCGGGAGATCGGCGCCGCCCGCGAGGAGGTCCCGGGCCGCCGTGGCTACCCCGGGTACATGTACACCGACCTGGCGACCCTCTACGAGCGCGCCGGCCGCCTCGAGGGCCGCGAGGGCTCGATCACGCAGATCCCCATCCTCACGATGCCGGGCGACGACGACACCCACCCGATCCCCGACCTCACGGGGTACATCACCGAGGGGCAGATCTACGTCGACCGCGACCTGGAGTCCCAGGGCATCGAGCCACCGATCTTCGTGCTCCCGTCGCTGTCGCGGCTGATGGACGAGGGCATCGGGGAGGGCCTCACCCGCGAGGACCACGGCGACGTCTCCGACCAGCTCTACGCCGCGTACGCGGAGGGCGAGGACCTCCGCGACCTCGTGAACATCGTCGGCCGCGAGGCGCTCTCCGAGCGCGACAACAAGTACCTCGACTTCGCCGACGCCTTCGAGGAGGAGTTCGTCGAACAGGGCTACACGACGAACCGCACCATCGAGGAGACCCTCGACATCGGCTGGGAGCTCCTCAGCGACCTCCCGAAGGAGGAGCTCAACCGCATCGACGAGGACCTCATCGAGGCGTACTACGTCGAGGACGAGCAGGCGGTCGAGGCCCAGGCGGCCGACGACTGACGGCACGACCGGCGGCCGTACCCGCGGAGCGTATCGGTCGGGCGCGTTCTTGGAGGTCTCTACAGTACCCGGAATTCACCCGGTAGCGTGGACTGGCGTCATTCGTCGATATCGAAGATCGACCTGATTCGCGACGGCAGCCGGCAACGTGGTTGGTGAAGCGATCGAATGGTGGTTCGATTAGGCGGTCTGGTCGATATTTCTACAGTCCCGTTAGCCGGTCTCGTACTTCGGCGGGACCACCCGGACGACGCGGGTGACGCCGGTTTGTGATAAAACTAGTCGACACGGGTCACGAAGGTGTGTGATGGAACTAGTCGACACGGGTCTCGTCGACGGATAGTGGACTCCCTCGGCGATGGGGTGGTTCAGACTACGGACAGGGTGAGTTGTTCGACGGCCGGTTCGTCGTTCCAGGGTCGTTGGATGCTCGGTAGGTGGGACGTCACCTCCTCCGGTTCATGGTATGACATAGCATGACATATACCTTTCGGCGTCGGCGATTCCCACGGGTATCGCTCACGGATCGTCGGGAGACCCTGGTACATCGCCAGGGTCCGGAGGACGATGGGACCCACTAACGGCGGGGCAGTCGATGGATGATTCGTCTCCCCGGCCCGGCGGTACAGCGGTCGAACTCGCCCAGACATCCGCGGCGTCGCTTACGTCGCGGATACCAGCCGCTCAGCCATCGTGGCCGACGTGCGCGTCGAGGAACTCGACGATGGCGGCGTACGCCTCGATGCGGTTCTCGAGCTTCGTGAACCCGTGGCCCTCGTCGTCGAAGATGAGCGTCCGGACGGGGACGCCCTGGTCGGCGGCCTCCTCGGCGATCTGCTCGGCCTCCCCGACGGGCACCCGTGGGTCGTTGGCGCCGTGGAGGACGAACAGCGGCGCCTCGATGGCCTCCACGTTGTTGATCGGCGAGATGGACTCGAGGAACGCCCGGTCCTCCTCGAGGGAGCCGTACTCCGCCTCGCGGAGCGCGCGGCGCCACGAACCCGTGTTCTCGAGGAAGGTCACGAAGTTGGCGATGCCGACGATGTCGACGCCGGCGGCCCACCGGTCGGGGAATTGGGTGAGCGCCGCGAGGACCATGAACCCGCCGTAGGAGCCGCCCATGACGACCAGGCGGTCCCCGTCGATCCGCGGTCTGAGCGAGAGCCACTCCGCGGCGGCCTCGATGTCCGCGACGGCGTCCATGCGCCGCTCGACGTCGTCGAGGTGGGTGTAGCTGCGCCCGTAGCCGGTCGACCCGCGGACGTTGGGCTCGAAGACCGCGTACCCGTTCGCGAGCAGGTACTGCTTCACGGGGGCGAACGACGGGCGACGCTGGCTCTCCGGACCGCCGTGGATGTCGACGACGACCGGGGCACCTCCGTCGGGGACGTCGTGGGGCAGCGAGAGGAAGCCCGGGATCTGTCGGTCGTCGAAGGTCCCGTAGTGGACGAGCTGCGACTCGACGAACGTCTCCCGGGGGATGCCCGCCGTGGGCGCGTGGGTCCAGCGCTCGGCGTCGCCGGTCTCGACGTCGACGACGTAGACGTTCGCGTTGTGCGTGTCCGCCGTGACGGTCAGCGCGAACCGTTCGGCGTCGTCGTCGAAGGCGACGCCGCCGGCAACGCCGTCCGGGATGGCCGGCTCGGGGTACTCGTCGACGGTCAGCGGGTCGGCGAGCTCGCCGACCGTGAGCCGGGTGTACCCGTCGACGTTTCGCGAGTAGACCAGCCGGCCGGTCTCGTCGTCGAGGGCGACGCCGTCGATGTTCCACCCACGATCGGGACCGGGCGTGTCGGGGCCGAAGCCGGCGCTGCGATCCGTGTCGTCGCGCTCGACCACCGCGAGGTCGCCCGTGTCCGCGTCGACGCGGGCGAGGTACTGCACGTCTGCGTCGAGGTCGGTGCAGCAGTAGAACCCCTCGCCGTCCGGTCCCCACGAGAGGCTGGCGTAGCGGACGTCCGCGTCGGGGTCGTGGTCGGTGACGTGGCGCAATTCCCCCGACGCGACGTCGAGGACGTGGACGTCGTGGTCGAAGCTCGAGCGGGCCTCGTGGACCAGCAACCGGGAGTCGTCGGGGCTCCAGCCGCCCAGCGACAGCCAGCCGCTCCCCTCGTGGAGCAGCTCGGCGTCCGTGCCGGTCTCGTCGCGGTGCTGGACGTAGACGTCGAAGACGGACTCGTCGCGGCGGTTCGAGGCGAAGGCGATCCGGTCGCCGTCGTGGCTCCAGCCGCCCCAGCGGTGCTTGGCGTGCGTCCGCGTGAGGTTCGTGATCGTCCCGTCGTCGACGTCCAGCCGGAAGAGCTGCTGGCGCTCGTCACCGCCCTCGTCCATCCCGAAGGCGACCTCGCGGCGCTCGGGCGACCACGACGCGAACGTGACGCGTTCGTCGTAGTAGGTCCGCTGCTCGGGCCACTCGCCGGCCTCCTCGAGCGTCCACACCTGCGGGGTCCCGGTCGTGTCCATGCGGAACGACAGCGTGCCGTCGGTGGAGAACGACGGCCCGAACGCGCTCCGGACGTTCAGGTACCGGTCGATGGCGTAGTCGTGCACGGCCGTGTGCTCGGGTTGCCGCCACTTTAGGCGTTCTCTTCGGACCCCCGGTCAGGTCTCTTCGGACCCCCAGTCAGGTCTCTTCGGACCCCCGGTCAGGTCTCTTCGGACACCCGATCAAGTCGGC
>SLIW01000123.1 GCA_007135435.1 Natronomonas sp. | reverse complement strand
CTAGACAACCGAGACATGAGCAATCCCAATCAGGACATCTACGAGCAGTGGAACGAGCTGGCGGTCAACGTGAACGAGGCGCTCGTCGCGTCGGTGGAACAGAACATGGAGGCCAGCGCGGTCCTGGCGGAGACGTGGGCCGAGGCGATGGAGGACGCCGTCCTCGACGAGGAGGAGATCGCCGAGGGCCTCGAGGGCTACAACCGGGCCTACGAGGTCTGGATGGACGCCGCGGAGGAGATGGTCGAACGGACCGCCGCCGCGGCCGAGGGCGAGGAGGTCGCGCTCACCGAGTACCGCGACATCTTCCTGCAGAGCTCGAACGAGGCGTTCAAGGAGGTCATGGGGACCCCCGCGTACGCGGCGGCCAACGGCCGGCTCGTCAACGCGATGATGGAGCTCCGCGAGCACACCGACGAGGTGAGCGAGGACAGCCTCGAGCAGCTGGGGCTGCCCACCGGGTCGGACCTCGAAGAGGTCGGCGAGCGGCTCGTCGAGCTCGAGCGCCGCCAGCACAGCGTCGAACGGAAGCTCGACCGCATCATCGAGGAACTCGAGTGAGATGGGCGCCGAGAACCCGTTCACCCTGGCGATGAACCTCCAGCGGGAGTACCTGGACGCCACCGTCCAGGCAGCAGAGAACGCGAGGATCGCCGACGAGCAGGCGGACCTGTTCGAGTCGGTGGAGGTCGGCCAGACGCCGAGCGAGGTGGTCTACACCGAGAACAAGCTCGAGCTGCTCCACTACGAGCCGCTGACCGAGGAACAGCACGACGTGCCGATCCTCGTCGTCTACGCGCTCATCAACAAGCCGTTCATCCTCGACCTCCAGCCGGACCGCAGCGTCGTCCGCCGGCTGCTCGAGGCGGGCCACGACGTCTACCTGATCGACTGGAACGAGCCCTCCCAGCTCGACCAGCACCTCACCCTCGACGACTACGTCAACCGGTACATCGACAACTGCGTCGACGTGGTCCGCGAGCGGTCCGACCAGGACCGGATCAACATCCTCGGCTACTGCATGGGCGGGACGATGACCGCGATGTACACGGCGCTCCACCAGGAGAAGGTCCGGACGCTCGGGCTGATGGCGGCGGGGCTCTGCTTCGACCGCACCGGCGGCGTCCTGGAGCTGTGGGGCGACGACGAGTACTACGACCCCCGGGACGTCGTCGACGTCTACGGCAACGTGCCGGCGGAGATGCTCGACGTGGGCTTCGCGCTGATGGACCCCGTCGCCAACTACGTCTCGAAGTACGCCCGGCTCTACGACAACCTCGATAACGACGACTTCGTCGAGAACTTCGCCCGCATGGAGCGGTGGCTCTCGGAGGGCATCGACCTCGCCGGCGAGGCGTACATCCAGTTCCTCCAGGACATCTACCAGGGGAACAAGCTCCACCAGAACGAGCTGTACATCGGGGACGAGCACGTCGACGTGACCTCGATCGAGGTCCCGATCCTCCAGATCATGGGCGAGTACGACCACCTCATCCCCGCGGAGGCGAGCAAGCCCTTCAACGACGTCGTCGGCAGCGACGACGTCGAGACCATCGAGTACCCGACCGGCCACATCGGGCTGTCGGTGTCGGGGTCGAGCCACCGGGACGTCTGGCCGCGGGTGGCCGAGTGGTACTACGAGAAGTCGACCGACGACCCCGAGCGTCTCGAGGCGGTCGTCGAGGCCGTCGCGGACGCGGACGACCAGATCGGCATCCAGGAGATCGACGTGGAGGTCGACGTGGAAGCATCAGAGGGCGAGGCAGCGTCCACGGACGCCGAGACCGCGGACGCCGAGGCGAGCGACGAGACGGCGGGCGAGGGGGAGGCCGTCGACGTCGAAGTCCGGGAACCGGAGGAGTCTCCGGGCGACGAGGGCGAGGACCCCGCGAGCGCCGAGGGCGCCGACCCCGCGAGCGCCGAGGGATCGGACCTCGAGGAACTCGACGGCATCGGTCCGACGTACGCCGAACGGCTCCGGGACGGCGGTATCGAGACGATCGCCGATCTCTCGGTCACCGACGCGGAGACGGTCGCCGAGGTCGCCGAGGTCGGGATCGCCCGCGCCGAGGACTGGATCGACCAGGCGACGTAGCGGACCCGGCGTGGTCATCTTCCTGGTGGCCGGTCGTCCTATCGGGGTTTCGCGACCAGCGATGCGGCTTCACGGGGGCCACGGCACAAGCGGAACGTGATCACGTCATCGACTCGATGAGTAGAATCTTCGAGACAAGGGATCGGATCGCCGGATCGATACCTGGCTTAGATGACCGACTCAGATGACCGACGTGGCCGTCCTCGTCGTCGGTGTCCACGCTGGTGTTGGCTCGGCTGTGACCTCGTGTGTGGAGGCCGACGCCGGAGCGTCGGTGGGCGTGTCTGTGGACGCCTCCGTCGACGGTTCGGGTGACGCGGAGGCGGTGTCAACCGACTCGAGGCCCGGGGTCACCTGGCCGAACGCCAGCCTGACGTACCCGAGGTACGGGACCCGGACCTCCGCGGTGCCGATGACCCACTCCGGTTTCACGGGGCCGGTCAGGGACCGCTCCTGGTCGTAGCTGGGGTTCGCGTCGCCGTGGGTGATGAAGCCGGCGTTCGGCGCCGGGCAGTGGTCGAGCTCGTCGCAGTTCGCGGCGTTCCCGAGGTACCGACCGTCCGCGCGGTCGTACCAGTCCTCGCCCTCGTCGACCCAGAGTATCGCCCGGTGGATGATGGGCGTCTGGCCGCCGTCGCCGTTGGGCATGAAGACGATGACGTCGCCGTGGCCGCCGAACTTCGTCCGGTCGGTCTCGACCGCCCGGTCCGCCGGCACGACGCCCGTCGACTGCCCCTCGTAGGACGGCGCCTCGTCCGGGGTGAACCGCTGGTTGTCCACGATGAAGACGAGGTCCCCCTTGGCCATGTTCGGCTCCATGCTGCCGGACTCGATGGCCACCATCGGGGGCCAGATGCCGCTGATCGCGAACAGCAGCAGCCCGACGAGCAGGACGGCCGCGACGCTCGTCAGGACGTCCCGGACGTACATGGCCGGGCCGGTCTCGGTCGTCCAGAACCACTTCGCCCAGCCGAGCGGGCCGGACGGCCGATCCGAGCCGCGGTGTCGCGTATCGCGACCGCCCGACTGGCGGGTGGGCGGCGGACCCTCGGGGTTCCCAGCGCCCCCGTCGCCCGGTGCGCTCGTGGCGCCGGTGGTCTCGTTCGATGGACTCCCGGAGCCGGCCGCCGTGTCAGCGGCGTCGTCAGCGTCATCGTCGGCACCTTTGGCCGCGTCATCGTCGTGTCCATCGACGGGTTGGTCGTCGGAGGGGTCGTCGGAGGGGCCCTCGAAGAGATCATCCGTGAGATCGTCGGACGGGGCTGCCCGGCGATCCCCGTCCGCAGGGTCGGTCATTGGCCGTCGTAGCGCGGCGGGCGATTTGAACGTTCTGGGTTCGCTATCCTTTTCCCCTCCCCCGGCCACCACCCGGTGTGCCACTCGAGGAGCCGGCCCGCCTCGTCCGGGAGCTCGCGAGTCGCGGCTACACGGCCGACCGCGAGGCGGTCACGCTCCTCGCCGGAGCCGACGAGCCAGCGGCGGCCCTGGAGGAGGCCGTGGATGGGGCGCCCGAGGACGCGTTCAAGCTCACGGTCGATGACGTGCGACCCGTGATCGACGGCCGCTCGGGGCGACGAAGCGGTATGTCGCCGAGAGCGGCTGAGGCTGGTGCGCCGGGGTCGGCGGGTGGAGCCGATTCTTCAAAGGGCCAGGGCG
>SLIW01000276.1 GCA_007135435.1 Natronomonas sp. | reverse complement strand
GCCGAGGTCGATACCGAGGACCGTTTGGTCGGGGTGCCCGGTATCTGCCGGAACCTCTGGGTCGTCGCCGTCAATCCGCCGAGTCGAGATGTTGAGGTAGAACTCGTCGGTGGCCGCGTCGTACCGAAGCGTACTCTCGCGGAACTCGTACTCCTCGGAGAGGACGTACCGTTCGTAGGGTGTCGGGCTGTCCGCCGGAAGAACGAACGCCGGTTCGACCCGGCCCTCAACAGTCGCCAGCGACGCCTTGTTGCGATAGAAGGTCGCGCTCCGCGTGTCGTAGTCCATCGTCTCGGCGGTGAACGTGGGGCGAGAGACGCGCTGTCCTTTTTTCCAGCGTTCGACTACGCCTTTGATGGCTTCGACGGCACGACGTATCGCGGCTTGGACGAGTTGTGCCTGTAACTCCGTTTCCCCTCGTAGTTCGGCGTAGAGTGCGTCTCGAACCTTTCGTTTGTTGGTCTTGCACTCGGTGTATGAGGTGTCCGACCAGCAGTAGTCGGCGGTTCGGTTCGCACAGTACAGGTAGTGCTCGGCGGTTCGGTGGAGTGCGTCGCGTTGCTCGTCGGAAACATCTAGTTTCACGACGGCGGTACGACGCACGTCCATACTTCAGAGAGGGCGTGACGATACTTGGACGTTCGGGTGTCGATCGGTCGGAGTATGCCAGTTGTGTCGTCCCATGTCGGTTTCCTCTCCGGCCTACTCGCTCACCTCGTTCGCTCCTTGAGGTCGGGGGCTCCATCTCATATTAGCTGAAGAGGGGTCGTTACCCCGTCCCTTCGCCGGAGGGAGGCTCGTTGCCAACGGATGTGGTTCGCCGACAGCCAGGGATCGACATCTCCTACTGTGTCCACCTGATCTCGTACTCGAGCTCGTAGCGCTCCTCGCCCGTCTCGGAGTCCGTGAGGCGCTCGAGTTCGACCTCGAACAGTGGATCTTCCGGGACCGTGACGTCCCGTTCCTCCGTTCCGTTCTCCAGGCGGACCGTGCCGGACTCGATCTGCTCGGCGGCCGCTCTGAGCGTCTCGGCGATCTCCGCCCGGGTGTGGGTCTCCTCCGTCTTGAACAGTTCTTCTTCGGGCATCACCGACGGTTACGCTACACACCGGAATGAAGGGGGAAGGTGGTCCTCACGAGATGGGAACCGAGGCCCCCTCTCTGTCACCCAATCGTGTACGATCACGGCATGGTGTCGGTGGCGAATAACGAGTCGAACACCGCCTTCTCGGCCTTCCGCAGGTGCTGGGAGAACGTCGACGGGGAGATCCCTAGCGAGTCGGCGATGTCCTCGCCGGTGGCGTCCCGCGGCCACTCAAAGTGGCCCCCGAGATAGGCCGCCTCGAGTGCCGCCCGCTGCCGATCGGTGAGCCGCTCATCCAGCGACTCGCGGACCCCCGAGAGGGTTTCCTGGCTTCGTGGAAACTGCCGCTTGGCGACGAGTTGGGCGGGAGGGAACGTATGGTGGACGGTTTCGATCACCGAACGCGCGTCGACGGTCGGTGAGAGGTGGAGCCGCAGACGAAGGTCACCGTCCACGATGCGGACCTCCTCGAACGAGCCGCCCCGGGAGGCTACCTCGGACTGGAGAGGGAGCTCGGCGACGCGGGCCTGGAACCTCGAGCGGTCCCCGCCAGCCCCGGGGCGCACCGTCGCCGCCTCCCAGGCCGGGTGCTGGTCGACGAGGGCGTCGAGGGTCGCCTCGGCCTCCGCGGTCATCGTGCCGTAGACGAGGTGGCCACCGTCGCTGGTCGCGACGACGTGGTCGAGGGAGAGCCCGCCCTCCCCCATCGCGTCGACACCCATCGCGCCGAGGACGTCCGGGACGGTGAACTCGAGTTCGACGACCTCCTCGCTCATCAGCGCCCGCTTGCGCTCGGCGGCGGCGATCGCCTGCCCCACGATCTCGCCGAGCTGGCGCAGCACCACCCGCTCGTGGCTCTCGAAGGCGTCGGGACGGTCGGTGGCGACAGTCAGCACGCCGTAGCTCGCGTCGTCGTGGACGAGCGGGACCACCGCGACCGACGGGGCCTCGTCCCCTACGATCGACGGGGACTCGCCCTCCTCGACGCGACCTCGACGATGAACGTCGCCGTCATCGCTGTCCGCGTTGGCCGTAAACCGTATCGTCCCCGTCCGGACCGTAGTCTCGTCCCTGCCGGTCGCGGGCGCTTCACCGAGGTTCAGATGGATGGTTCCACCGTCGTGGATACCCTCCGGCCCGGCGGCGCTTCGCACGGTCACCGATCCAGCACCACCCGATCCAGCACCGCCCGAACCAGTACTACCCGATCCAGCACCGCCTGAACCAGCACTACCCGATCCAGCACCGCCCGAACCAGCCGTCGCATCGAGGTCGCCGACCCAGGCCGACGCGTAGTAGTCCCAGTCGGCGAGTGCGGCACAGACAGTCCGTTCGATCTCCGTCGGCGTGGACTGATCGATGACCTCGTCGGTGAGGTCCTGGATGATGCTGTTGAGGTGGTTGAGCTCTGCAAGTCGCGCCCGCTGGCGCTCGACCTCCCGTTCGGCCTCCACGCGGTCGGTGATGTCGCGGCCCTCCGGGACGAGGTAGACGACCTCGCCGTGCTCGTCGGTCACCGGACGGATGGAGAAGTCGATGGTGGCCAGCCGGTCGGCGCCCCGGATCTCGAGTTCCCGGCGGGTGAACTCGCCCTCCCGGGCCCGCTCCACCGCCCGTTTCGCGTGACGGGCCGCCTCGCCGTGTTCGAACCAGGCGGTCTCCCATAGCTTCGAGCCCACAACGTCCGCTCGCTCCAGCCCCACGAACGCCAGGGCGGGCTCGTTGGCCTCGATCACCGTCCCGTCCGGCTCCAGGAGGCCGGTGAACTGATAGGTCCCGTTGAAGACGGCATCGTATCGCGGCTCGCGGTACTTCCGCTCGGTGATGTGGCTCGCGAGGGCGCAGACGGCGTAGGGCTCGCCCTCCTCATCGTACAGGGGCGTCTTGCGGGTCAGGTACTTCCGCGTGCCGTCCGTTGTGGGTACCCGTTCCTCGATCTCGATCGTCTCCCCGGCCTCGAGGACCCGCGCGTCGTCCGCCCGGTACATCTCGGCGACGTCCGGGGGGAACAGGTCGTGGTCGGTCAGCCCGACGACGTCCGCGTCGTCTTCGACGCCGAGGACCTCGCGGCAGTTCTGGTTCATGCGCAGGTACCGTCCCTCCGAGTCCTTCAGGAAGATCGCCGCCTCGACGGTGTCGAGGATGCCCCTGAGCTGCTGGAACGTCTCGTCGAGTTCCTGCTCGCGGCGCTCCCGCTCGGTGACGTCCCGGATGACCGAGAGGTGCCTGCCGGGGATGACGTTCGGCGTTGCTGCAAACTCGACGGTGCGCCGCTCCCCGTCCGCCCGGACCAGGGGGAAGGTCCCGCGGTCCGCGTCGGACCGCTGGAACGCCCGCCAGGCCTGCTCGACGTCGTAGTCGTCGGGAGCGAACGACTCGATGGACCTGCCGAGGAGTTCCTCCTCCGGGAGGCCGAACAGGTCGCAGGCGGCCGAGTTGACGTCGACGTACGTCGCGTCGTCGTCGGCGAGCAGCATCGCATCGAAGGCCTCCTCGAACACGGCCCGGAACGTGCGCTCGCTGGCGGCGAGGTCCTCCTGTGCACGCCGACGCTCGGTGACGTCCTCTATAACTACGGTGACGCCCACGACGGCCTCCTCCGGGCCCCGGATCGGCGCCGTGCTCGTCCGCACCGAGACGGGGTCGGCTCCCTGCCTGGTGAGCTTCG
>SLIW01000405.1 GCA_007135435.1 Natronomonas sp. | reverse complement strand
GGGGAAGGATCGTCTGAACGACATGAAACTTACGAAGGATGTGAAAATACTAATGAAAATATTTTCAAATGGATTCGGATGCCCACATACGACTTAGAACGAATTGCTACTGAAGTGGTCGATTGGTGGGCCGACTCAGAAGGCCATAATTCCATAATGATGAGCGAGTATCGTCAAGTAACCGGCGTCGGCGTTCACGTCACCGAGGACGGTGACCTCTACGTCACGCAGAACTTCTGTCGCGAGCACCCGAACGCCTAGGCCTCGAGGTACTTATCGTTGAACACCCAGTCGCCATCGCCGTCCTGGACCATGTACTCGCCGTAGTAGGGCACCCGCTCGGCCACCGTCTCGCGGAACGCCTCGCGGATCTCGGGCTTCGTCATCTCGCCCATGCTCTTGAGGTCGTCGTTGCGGTTGAGACAGCCCTTCAGGTACCCCTGGTGGGTGACCCGGACGCGGTGGCAGTTGGCACAGAAGTGGGGGTTACCGACCGGGTCGACGATCTCGACCATCCCCTCGCCGTCGCCGTCCTCCGTCCCGACGAAGTAGCGCCGGCGGCCATGCATCTCTCGCTGTTCGATGCGGTGGGCTCGCTCCTCCAGCCAGCCGTGGACGCGGTCGATGTCGATCGCCCAGTCGGGGCGGCCTGCGAGCTCGGGCATGTACTCGATGAGCTGGAGTTGCAGACCGTCGTTCTCCGCGACGTGATCGACCATCTCGGGGACGTACCCGGCGGTCTCCTCGAAGACGACCATGTTCAGCTTGACGGGTTCGAGGCCAGCCTCGAGCGCGGCGTCGATGCCCGCCATCACGTCGTCGTAGGCGGAGCTCTTGGTGACGTGCTTGAACGCCTCCGGCGAGAGCGCGTCCTGGGAGACGTTGACCCTCACGAGGCCGGCGTCGGCGAGGGCCTGGGCCCGCTCGGGGAGGAAGGTCCCGTTGGTGGTGAGGGAGGTCTCCATGCCCGCCGGGGTCCGGCGGATGATCTCCTCGAGGTCCTGGCGGAGCATCGGTTCGCCGCCGGTGAACTTCACCGCGTCGACGTCGAACTCGGCGGCCACCTCGAGGAACCGGACGACGTCGTCGGTCGACATCTCGTCGTCGGCCGGTGCCATGGGGCCGCGGGTGTCGCCGAGGCCCTCGTTGTGGCAGTAGACGCAGTCGAAGTTACAGCGGTCGGTCAGGGAGACCCGGACGCCGGTGACCTCCCTGCCGAACCCGTCCTCGAGCATGTCCGAAAGGTGCGGTCACGCGTGCTTAAATTCGACGCCAATACCCGGGGGTACGTAACCACTGGTGATTACGTCACGGTACCGATCACCGATCCGGGCGCGTTCCGGTTCCGATCGAGCCGGCGTCGGCCACGGCGAGGGTCACAACGCTTATCGGCGCCACCCGACCTACCACCCGTATGGAAAGATCGGAGATACTCGACCTGCTCTCGGCGGTCGAGGATCCGGACCTCGGCGACGACATCGTCTCGCTCGGGCTCGTCAACGAGGTCACCGTCGAGGAGGGCCGGGTGTCGATCGACCTGGCGCTGGGCGCGCCGTACTCGCCCACCGAGACGGCGATGGCGGGCGAGGTGCGCGAGGTCCTGGCGGAAACGGACCTGGACGTCGAGCTGTCGGCGAGCGTGGCGACCGACCTCGACTCTGATGAGCAGGTCCTGCCGGGGGTGAAGAACGTGATCGCGGTCGCCTCCGGCAAGGGAGGGGTCGGCAAGTCGACGGTCGCGGTGAACCTGGCGGCGGGGCTCGCCGACATGGGCGCCCGCGTCGGGCTCTTCGACGCCGACGTCTACGGTCCGAACGTGCCGCGGATGCTCGAGGCAGACGAGGCGCCGCAGGCGACCGAGCACGAGACCCTCGTCCCGCCGGTGAAACACGGGATGAAGCTCATGAGCATGGACTTCCTCCTCGGGGAGGACGATCCAGTCATCTGGCGCGGCCCGATGGTCCACAAGGTGCTGACCCAGCTGTGGGAGGACGTCGAGTGGGGCGCGCTCGACTACATGATCGTGGACCTGCCACCGGGGACCGGCGACACCCAGCTGACCATGCTCCAGTCGGTCCCGGTCTCAGGGGCGGTCATCGTCACGACGCCCCAGGAGGTGGCCCTCGACGACGCCAACAAGGGCCTCCGGATGTTCGGCAAGCACGAGACGAACGTCCTCGGCATCGTCGAGAACATGTCCGGGTTCGTCTGCCCCGACTGCGGGAGCGAACACGACATCTTCGGCCGCGGCGGCGGCGAGGCGTTCGCCGAGGAGGTCCGGATGCCGTTCCTCGGGCGCATCCCACTGGACCCGTCCGTGCGCGAGGGGGGCGATACCGGGAAACCGCTCGTACTCGAGGAGGACAGCGAGACCGGGGAGGCGTTCCGGCGGGTCACGCGGCAGACGGCGAACATGCAGGGGATCGTCCGACGACGGGAAGCGAGCACCAGGAGCGAACGGGCGACGGCGGCCGACCAGGAATCACCGGGCGGCCAGAGCCCGAAGAGCAGCCCGGAATGAGGACCCCAGGGACGAGACATGACCGAAGATCGGGAACGCCGTGACGCGGACGACGCCCGGTCCGATGGTGATACCGAGGGCGAATCACGGTTCGCCGACGATCCGGAACGGGTCGCCTTCCTGCGCGAGGTCGCCGACGACGTCAGAGGCGAATCCTCGGAGAGCGAGCTGGTCGCCGCGATGCTCTACCGGGTCTCGGACCTCTACGACCCCGAGGAGGAGACGACGCCCGCGGACATCTACCTGAACATGCGGAACATCCTCCGGGTCAAGGAACGCGGCGGGTTACCGGATCGGGACGATTGAGGAATCCGAAGGGGGCCGGTCGACCGGCGTGAGGAGCCGCTGAGTGGCCGTCTCACGGGGACGGCGGTATCGTACGTTTTAAGTACGGCGGTCGGGTACGAGAGGATGTTAGTCGACGTACTGCAGGGGCGTCGGCCCCGAGTCCGGGAGGGCGACGATACACACGCGGGCCGTGTCGTGGTAGCCAAGCCTGGCCCAAGGCGCAGGGTTGCTAACTCTGTGGCGCAAGCCTCCGGGGTTCAAATCCCCGCCACGACGCTCACGAACACACATGAGTGCAGAAGAACCACAGGCGGACGAGGACGGAGGCGAGGACATCCAGTACTTCGTCCGCATCGGACAGACCGACCTCGACGGGACGAAGAGCGTCGAGCGCGCGTTGAGCGAGATGGACGGTCTCGGTCGACGCGCCGCTCGCATCATCGCGGAGAAGGCGGAGGTCGACCGACGTGACGTCCTCGGCGCCCTCGACGAGGAGGAGATCGAGACGATCGTCGAACTGGTCGAGTCGTACGCCGACGAGGTCCCGGCGTGGATGACCAACCACCAGCGGGACTTCTTCGACGGCGAGACCACCCACGAGATCGGCAACGAGCTCGAGCTCACCCGCCGACAGGACGTCAACCGGATGAAGAAGATCGACTCCTACCGTGGCGTCCGCCACAAGCGCGGCCAGAAGGTCCGCGGCCAGCGGACGAAGTCCACGGGTCGCTCCGAGGGGACCATCGGCGTCAACGTCGAGGCCATCAAGGAGGAACGAGCGGAAGAGGAGGCTGAGGACGAGTAATGGCGCTCGGACGTAACACCAAGTTCTACGAGACGCCGAACCACCCCTTCCAGGGCGAGCGGATCGCCCAGGAGGCCGACCTGCTGTCCCGCTACGGCCTCTCCAACAAGGAGGAGCTGTGGCGCGCGCAGTCGGAGCTGCGCGACTACCGCCGCGAGGCCCGCCGGCTCCTCGGCGAGGCCCAGGGCGAGGTCGAGGTGGCCGCCGAGGCCGCCGCGGACTTCCTCGCGCGGCTGAAGCGCATCGGCGTCCTCGACGAGGAGGACGGCCTCGACGACATCCTGTCGCTCGACGTCACGGACATCCTCGAGCGCCGCCTCCAGACGGTCGCCTACCGGAAGGGGCTGGCGAACACGCCGAATCAGGCCCGGCAGTTCATCGTCCACGGCCACATCACCGTCGACGGCGCGCGGGTCACCCGGCCGTCCTACAAGGTGGACGTCGCCCAGGAGGGCGTCATCGACTACGACGGGACGAGCCCGCTGGCGGACGACCTCCACCCCGAGCGAGCGGAGGGACAGTGACATGGCAGACGACAAGACCTGGGGCGTCGCCCACGTGCACGCCTCGTTCAACAACACGATCATCACCGTGACGGACCTGACCGGCGCCGAGACGATCACCAAGTCGTCCGGCGGCACGGTCGTGAAGCAGAACCGCGACGAGGCGTCGCCGTACGCCGCCATGCAGATGGCCGAGGTCGTCGCCCAGGAGGTCCTCGACGCCGGCATCGAGGGCGTCCACGTCCGCGTTCGCGGACCGGGGGGCAACCAGCAGAAGAACCCCGGGCCGGGCGCCCAGGCGACGATCCGCGCGCTGGCCCGCGCCGGCCTCGAGATCGGCCGCATCGAGGACGTGACCCCCATCCCGCACGACGGCACGCGGGGACCGAAGAACTCGGGGTTCTGACATGGCGGAGGAGTTCGACGTGGCGTTCATCGACCGCGACGACCGTAGCGCGCGGTTCCTCGTCCGCGGGGTGACGCCCGCGTTCGCCAACGGCGTGCGCCGGGCCATCATCGCGGACGTCCCCACGCTGTCGATCGACACCGTCCGGGTCATCGAGAACTCGTCGGTGATGTTCGACGAGCAGATCGCCCTCCGGCTGGGGCTGATCCCGCTGACGACGCCGGACGACTACGAGCCGGGCGACGAGGTCACCCTCGCCATCGACGTGGAGGGCCCCGACACGGCGTACTCGGGCGACCTCGTCTCGAGCGACGAACAGGTCCAGCCCGCCGACGAGAACGTCCCCATCATCGACCTCAAGGAGGGCCAGCGCCTCGAGCTGGAGGCCGTCGCCCGGCTGGGGCGCGGCAAGGACCACGCCAAGCACCAGGGCGGCGTGGCCGTCGGCTACCAGTACCTCCAGCGGATCGAGGTCGGCGAGGAGAAGGGGGAGTTCGAGGACGACGAACCGCAGATAATCCGCGGCGTCGTCGAGGACGACGGCGAGCTCGTGCCCGCCGAGGAGTTCGACAACGACCTCAGCCAGCGGTACCCCGGCCGCGAGGTCACCGTCGAGGACGTCCCGGACGCCTTCGTCTTCCACGTCGAGACCGACGGCTCGCTGTCGGTCGAGGAGCTCGTCCTCGGCGCCGTGGAGTCGATCGAGACCCGGGCGTCGGAGCTCCAGGCGGCGGTCCAGCTGTAACCAGACACCGATGAACATCCCCACCACCACCCCCGGAGACGCCCACCGGCCCACCAGAGCCGGGACCGCCGCGGTCGGCACCGACCGGCCGGCGGCGGTCCCACTGGCGGCCGCGACGACGGTCCCGACGATCCGTCGGACCGAAAGGGGCATTAGTGGGGACCGAGAACCCAGAGACGCGAGCAGGGATAGCCAAGTCAGGCCAACGGCGCAGCGTTCAGGGCGCTGTCCTGTAGAGGTCCGCAGGTTCAAATCCTGCTCCCTGCATCCACTTCTCAGGAGTACCAAAACCGATGAGTAGCAAGACCAACCCGAGGCTCACCAGTCTCATCGCCGACCTGAAGTCGGCCGCCAGGAACGGCGGCGGCTCGGTCTGGAGCGATGTCGCCGAGCGCCTCGAGAAGCCCCGTCGCACGCACGCGGAGGTCAACCTGGGCCGCATCGAGCGGTACGCCCGGGAGGACGAGACCGTGGTCGTGCCGGGCAAGGTGCTCGGGTCCGGTGCCCTCCGCAAGGAGGTCACCGTCGCGGCGGTCGACTTCTCGTCGACCGCTCGGACGAAGATCGACCAGGTGGGCGAGGCGATCGAACTCGAACAGGCACTCGAAGACAACCCAGACGGCGCCGGCGTACGGGTGATCCGATGAGCTACGCGGAGTTCGACGCCGACCTCGTGGTCGACGCCCGGGACTGCATCCTCGGCCGCGTCGCCTCGCAGGTCGCCCAGCGCGCCCTCGACGGCGACCGGGTCGCCGTCGTCAACGCCGAGGCAGCCGTCATCACCGGCAACGAACACGACGTCATGGAGGTGTACCGCAAGCGCGACGAGGTCGGCTCCGACCGGGGGCCGCACTACCCGAAGCGCCCCGACCGCATCTTCAAGCGCGCGATCCGGGGGATGCTCCCCTACAAGGAGACGCGCGGGCGCGAGGCGTTCGAGAACGTCCGCGTCTACCTCGGTGACCCCTACGCGGGCGACGAGGACGTCCAGGCGGAGGTCCTCGAGGACACCTCCCTGGACAGGCTGTCGACGATCAAGTTCGTCTCGCTCGGCGAGGTAAGCGAGAACCTGGGGGCTAACGTCACATGGTAACCAACACGTCAGGAAAGAAGAAGACGGCCGTCGCCCGCGCGACGGTCTCGGACGGCTCCGGCAGGGTGCGGATCAACGCCACGCCCGTCGAGCTGGTCGAGCCCGAGCAGGCGCGGCTGAAGATGCTCGAACCGTTCCGCATCGCCGCCGACGAGCTCCGGGACAGCGTCAACGTCGACGTGACGGTGTCCGGGGGCGGCTACGCGGGCCAGGCCGACGCGGTCCGGACCGCCATCGCCCGCGGGCTCGTCGAGCACACGACGGACGCCGAGCTTCGCGACGCGTTCATGTCGTTCGACCGGTCGCTGCTCGTCAACGACGTGCGCCAGACCGAACCGAAGAAGTGGGGCGGCCCCGGCGCCAGGGCTCGCTACCAGAAGTCCTACCGGTGACCTGAGGTGATGGAACCATGATGGTCCCGGTCAGGTGCTTCACCTGCGGCACGGTGGTCGGCGAGCACTGGGAGGAGTTCAGGGCCCGGACGCGGGACGGCGAGGAGGACCCCGCGGAGGTGCTCGACGAACTCGGCCTGGAGCGCGCGTGCTGTCGACGGATGCTCGTCTCGCACACCGACCTCGTCGACGTCGTCTCCCCGTACCAATGAGCGACGAACGGCCGATGAGCGGGACCAACCGCTACGAGAAGGCACGCATCCTCGGCGCGCGAGCGCTGCAGGTGTCCTACGGTGCGCCCGTGCTCATCGAGACGGACCAGACCGAGCCGATCCTCGTCGCCGCCGAGGAGTACGACGCCGGCGTCCTGCCCTTCACGGTGCGCCGGGGTGAGCGCTGAGATGACGCTCGTCACGGAGGTGCGGCTGCGACGGGTCCTCGACAGCCGGGGGACGCCGACCGTCGAGGCCGAGGTCCGCACCGAGAGCGGCGGGTTCGGCCGCGGCGCGGCCCCCTCCGGGGCGTCGACCGGCGAGTACGAGGCCATCGAGCTGCCCGCGGAGGAGGCCATCGCGAAGGCCCGCGAGCTCGCCGTCCCCCGGCTCGAGGGGCAGGTCTACGCCGGCGACCAGCGCGGGGTCGACGGCGCCCTCCGGTCGGCGGACGGCACCGACGACTTCTCGGAGATCGGCGCCAACAGCGCCGTCGCCATCTCGATGGCAGCGGCGAAGGCCGCGGCGGACGTCCTCGGCGCGCCGCTGTACCAGCACCTCGGCGGCGCCTTCCGTGGGAGGAACTTCCCGGTCCCGCTGGGGAACGTCGTCGGCGGCGGCGAGCACGCCGCGGACGCGACGCACATCCAGGAGTTCCTCTCGGCGCCGGTCGGCGCGCCGTCGGTCGCCGACGCGGTGTTCGCGAACGCCGCCGTCCACGCCGAGGTCCGCGACCTGCTGGAGGAACGCGGGATCGCCGCCGCCAAGGGCGACGAGGGCGCCTGGGCGCCGTCGGTCGACGACGCCGAGGCGTTCGAGGTCGTCGCCGAGGCGGTCGACGCCGTCGCCGCGGAGGTCGGCTTCGAGGTCGGCTTCGGCCTCGACGTCGCCGCCTCCGAGCTGTACGACGCCGACGACGGCGTCTACCGGTACGGCGAGGAGACGCGGTCGCCCGAGGAGCAGGTCGACTACGTGGCGGACCTCGTCGAGGAGTACGACCTCGTCTACGTGGAGGATCCGCTGGAGGAGGACGACTTCGAGGGCTTCGCCGACCTGACGGCCCGGGTCGGCGGCCGGTCGACCGGACGCGCCGGGCCCGGGGGTCGTCCCGGACGCGGCGGGGGGACGCTCGTCTGCGGCGACGACCTGTTCGTCACCAACACGGACCGCCTCGAGCGCGGCATCGAGGCCGGTGCGGCAAACAGCATCCTCGTCAAGCCGAACCAGATCGGGACGCTCTCGGAGGCGTTCGACGCCATCGAGCTCGCGGTCCGCAACGGCTACGTCCCCGTCGTCTCCCACCGCAGCGGCGAGACCGAGGACACGACGATCGCACACCTCGCCGTCGCCACCGACGCCCCGTTCATCAAGACGGGCGCGGTCGGCGGCGAGCGAACCGCGAAGCTGAACGAACTCATCAGGATCGAGGCAAACGCATGAGCGACAACGAAGAGGGGCTCGACGCCTCCGAACTCGACGAGGAACTCGAGGAGCTCGAGGAGGAGCTCGACGAGGACCGCGACGAGGGGGAGGGTCAGGCCGCGGCGGCCGCCCCCGACGACGACGAACAGCCGGCCGGGACGGCGGCGGAGGACGCCGCGGCCCCGGCCGAGATGGACGACGAGACCGTAGCGGGCGACGGCGCCGAGGAGGCGGACGCGGACGCGCCGGCCGACGAGCCGCCCGTCCTCGACGAGGACGTGATGCCCGACGACGAGGCGGACCTCCTCATCCCGGTGGAGGACTACCTCGCGGCCGGGGTCCACATCGGCACCCAGCAGAAGACGAAGTCCATGGAGCGGTTCATCCACCGCGTCCGGACGGACGGGCTCTACGTGCTGGACGTCTCGCAGACCGACGAGCGGATCCGCACCGCCGCGTCGTTCCTCGCGAACTACCAGCCCGAGCAGATCCTCGTCGCCTCCAGCCGGCAGTACGGGCGGTTCCCCGCGGAGATGTTCGCCGACGCGGTCGGCGCCCGCGCCCGGACCGGCCGGTTCATCCCCGGGACGCTGACCAACCCCGACTACGCGGGCTACATCGAGCCCGACGTGGTGGTCGTCACCGACCCGATCGGTGACTCGCAGGCGGTCAAGGAGGCCATCACGGTCGGGATCCCCGTCATCGCGATGTGTGACTCCAACAACACCACCTCGAACGTCGACCTCGTCATCCCGACGAACAACAAGGGCCGCAAGGCCCTGTCGGTGGTCTACTGGCTGCTGGCGAACGAGACCCTCGACCGGCGCGGCGCCGAGCCGACCTACGCGCTCGAGGACTTCGAGACCGAGCTGTAGGCCGTTTCGAGTCTCGCCTCGTGGAGGCTACGTCCCCAGCGCCAGCTCCGCGAGCTCCTCGTACAGCAGATCTTCGGGGATGATGTCCGTCCAGCGGACCTCGGCGACGTTCGCTGCCGGTCCCGTCACGCCGTCGCGCCCGTCGGCCCCCGACCCCCCTTCGGATCCTTCCTCACCAGTCCCCGTCCCGGTGTCGTTCACCTGGCCCTCGTAGCTGACGTAGGGGTTGGGCACCGGCTCGCGATCGGTCCAGTCGTCCATGTACAGGAGGTGCACCTGGGCGAGGTCACCGACGGTCGTCTCGACCCCCGTGGTCTCGCGGACGGCCCGCCGGGCACACTCTCGATACGACTCGCCAGGCCGGCGGCTCCCGCCGGGGTCGATCCAGCCGTCGGCGCCCTCGTAACGGACGAGCAGGACGCGCCCCTCCCGGTCCCGGACGCGGACGCCGGCCCCGCCGACGACACCGAACGCGTCGAACGTCTCGACGAGCGCGTCGCGAGCGTCGGGAGCACACCCGACGCGGCGGCCGACGAGGTCGACCTCGCCGTGTTCGGCCGCGAGGTCCGCGACGAGGGCGTGCACGTGACGGCAGAGGTCCAGATCCGTGGGCACAGTCCACCTCCGGGGTCCAGCGGTTTGTGCGTTACTGCCAGGGCCGTCTGCCTCCTCCGGCACGATGGGACACGCCGGCGCCCCGTTCGGATACCTTTTTATCGAGGGCCGTGACCGGTGGGGTATGACGACCTCGAGTGCGCCCGGGAAGGTGTACCTCTTCGGGGAGCACGCCGTGGTCTACGGCGAGCCGGCGGTCCCCTGCGCGATCGAGCGACGCGCACGGGTGACCGTCCGCGAGCGAGCCGACGACCAGCTGCGGGTCCGGGCGAACGACCTCACCCTCGACGGGTTCACCGTGACCTGGGGCGGCGAGGCCGCCGACAGGCCGGACGTGGACGTCCCGACGCATCTGGTCGAGGCGGCGATCGGGTACGTCGAGGGCGCGATCGATCAGGCGATGGACGCCGCGGACGTCGACGAGGCCGGGTTCGACGTCGTGATCGAGAGCGAGATCCCGCTGGGCGCCGGGCTCGGGTCCTCCGCCGCCGTCGTCGTGGCCTGTATCGACGCCGGGACGCGGGAACTGGGGGTCGAGCTCCCGCGGGAGGAGATCGCCGACCGCGCCTACCGCGTCGAACACGCCGTCCAGGACGGCCAGGCCTCCCGAGCGGACACGTACTGCTCGACGATGGGAGGCGCCGTCCGGGTCCAGGGCGACGACTGCCGCCGGCTCGCAGACGTCCCGAACCTGCCGTTCGTCGTCGGTTACGACGGTGGCGCCGGCGACACCGGGCAGCTCGTCGCCGGCGTCCGCTCGCTCAGGGAGGAGTACGACTTCGCCGCGGACACGATCACCTCCATCGGGAACATCGTGCGCCGGGGGGAGGAGGCGCTCCGCAATGACGACCTCGCGGAGGTCGGTCGGTTGATGGACTTCAACCACGGGTTGCTGTCGGCGCTGGGCGTTTCGGGGCGATCGCTCGACGCCATGGTCTGGGCGGCCCGGGAGGCGGACGCCCTCGGGGCGAAGCTCACGGGTGCAGGCGGGGGCGGGTGCGTCGTCGCGCTCGACCGGACCGAACAGACCCACACCGCGCTGCAGTACACGCTCGGCTGCGAGGAAGCGTTCAGGGCGGAGCTGGACGACGAGGGCGTCCGCGTCGAGGACGACACGGAGGACCTGGACGGCGACATGGACGACTCGGCATGACGACCATACTCAAGCTCGGCGGGAGCGTCCTCACCGAGAAGGATCGCCCGGAGACGGTCGACGAGTCCAACCTCCGGCGGGCGGCCACCGCCGTCGCGAGGGCGGCCACCGTCGCCGAACCGGCTCCCGAGGAAAACGACCTCGTCGTGGTCCACGGCGGCGGGAGCTTCGGCCACCACCACGCGGCCGAACACGGCGTCACGACGACCGACGGGACCCGCGACCCGGGCGCCGTTCGAGCCATCCACGACGCGATGAAACGGCTCAACGGGGCGGTCGTCGCTGCGCTCGCCGACGCCGGGTGCCCGGCCCTGCCGGTCCATCCCCTGTCGGCTGCCCACAGGCACGGCGAGGGCGAGCTCACGTTGCCCGTCGCCGTTGTGCAGTCCATGCTCGGCGAGGGGTTCGTCCCGGTGCTCCACGGCGACGTGGTCGTCCACGAGGACCTCGGGGCGACCATCCTCTCCGGCGACGAGATCGTCGTCGCGCTCGGCTCGGCGCTCGACGCTGACAGAGTCGGGGTCTGCTCCGCGGTGCCGGGGGTGCTGGACGACGGTGACGTCGTGGCCAGGGTCGAGTCCCTCGGGGACGTCGAGGCCGTCCTCGGAGGCAGCGCCGCCACGGACGTGACCGGCGGGATGGCCGCCAAGGTCCGGGAACTCCTCGCGCTAAACGCCCCGGCGTACATCTTCGACCTGGAGGGTCTCCCCGCATTCCTCGACGGGGAGGAGCCGGGGACGCGGATCGGCTGAACCTTCAAATAGGAACGGGCGGCCACCATCCCCATGCTCCAGTAGATCGCCCCGACGCGGTCGCGGTCGTGCAGGACACCGCGTCGGGGACTCGGGAGGATCCTGCCTGCTCGCCATCCCAGGGTTCCGGCCGCGATCCGGTCCGTGGACGGGTCGCCACCTTCCTGCGACGCCGCCCCGATCGACGGGTTCGGGACACCCGAATGGATCGGGGATCCGGCCGATCGCCAGCTCGCCCGGTTCGGTCGCCCGGTTCGGTCGACCGGAACGGCTTTCCCCAGACGCCGACATCGACGGCCATGCCCGACGAATGGCCCGAGACGCCGCCGAGCACCGAGATCTTCGCCGAGGATCTGCTCGAGGGGGAGACGGCCCTCGTGACCGGCGGTGGGACCGGCATCGGCCGCGCGATGGCGCTCGCCTTCGCCGACCTCGGCGCGGACGTCGCGGTCGCCTCGCGGGACGTGGACCACCTCGAACCGGTCGCGGAGGCCGTCGAGGCACGCGGACGACGTTCCACGGCGGTCGCCGTCGACGTCCGCGACAAGGAGGCGGTCGACGAGATGCGCGAGACGGTGCTGGACGAACTCGGCGAGATCACGGTGCTGGTGAACAACGCCGGCGCGAACTTCCTGACGCCCTTCGAGGACCTCTCGGCGAACGGCTGGCGAGCCGTCGTCGGCACGATCCTCGACGGGACCGCCTACTGCACGATGAGCGTCGGCCAGCACATGATCGAGAACGGCGGCGGTTCGATCATTGCCATGGGCGCCACGAACTCGGTCCACGGCGCGCCGTACCACGGCCACTCCGGCGCCGGCAAGGCCGGCGTCCACAACCTGATGCAGTCGGTCGCCAGCGAGTGGGCGAGGCACGGGATCCGCGCGAACACCATCGCGCCGGGCATCGTCGAGACCGCGGGGGTCAGGGAGGCCGCCGGTGGCGCGCTCCCCGAGGAGATCCTCGAGCACGTCCCCGCCGACCGGTTCGGCACCCCTGCCGACTGCGTCCCGCTCGCCGTCTTCCTCGCTTCCGACGCGTCGGCCTACGTGACGGGGAGCTACTACCCGGTCGACGGAGGCCACCTGCTGTTGCCGTCGCCGTACTAGCCGACTGTCACTCGGCGTCTCATCGCCCGCTCACTCGTCGAGCACCTCAGCCGAGTTCTCCCGCGGTCGGTACCCGAGCAGTCGCATCGTCTCGGTGATGGAGTGGAACCGCTCGTCGTTCCGCGAGACGGCGTTCACGGTGATCGGGTTCTCGGGGAGTTCGACGGTCGCCGCCTGCCGGTGGACGTCCCGGCAGTCGTGGGGGCCGAGCCACAGCGCGCGGGCGAACCGCTCCTTGCCCGGATCGTCCATCCCTGCGACGGTCTCGCGGAGGTCCTCCGGCGTGAGGTACCAGCCGATCCGGAGGGTGACGACCTCGAGGCCGTGGACGTCCGCGTAGAAGTTCGCCAGGCCCTCGCAGGCGACCTTGCTCGCGCCGTAGAAGGAGTCCGGACGCGGCGGTGCGTTCCCGCTCACCGGCGCTGCGTAGCCGGTGGTCATGCGCTCGGTGTCCTGCTCGCCCTCCTCGGCGTTGTACGTGCCCACGGCGTGGTTCGAGGAGGCGAACACGACACGCTCGACGCCGCCCTCGACGGCGGCGTCAAGGACGTGCTTCGTCCCGTGGATGTTGACCTCCGCGACCGTCTCCCAGTCCGCCTCCGGCGAGGACGCGCCCGCGAGGTGGACGACGACGTCGAACCCCGCGAGGGCCTCGAGCACCTCCTCTCGGTCCGTGACGTCCAGGAGCTCCGTGTCGAGGTCCTCGTACTCGGAGCGGCTGAAGGGGACCACCTCGACCTCGTCGTCGAAGGCACCGAGGATCTCCCGACCGACGTTGCCCGACGCACCGGTGATGGCGATCTTCTGCATGTGGCTCGGTACGGCCCCGAGGCTGGTAGGTCTGCGGGTGGTGGAACCCGGGGCGATCGCTCGCGGCCGTCGGGGGTCCGGGGATCGGTCCAATCGTTGGTTTTCCACTCGCACCCGAATGGTCAACGGACGCGGGGTCGAGGGTGATCTCTGGTTCCGAACGGTCCGGGACGGACGAACCCCGGAACGCAGCCCCTCCTCCGTGAACCAGCCGTGCCGTCGCAAACCGCGCACTTTTAAGCCCCGGGGGCGAAGGCCTCGCCAACCGAGCAACGGTCGCCCCGGACTCG
>SLIW01000111.1 GCA_007135435.1 Natronomonas sp. | reverse complement strand
GTGAGGAGGATCGAGCGTCGGCGCGACCCGCTCAGTTGTCGTCTGTCCGATCAGTCGTCCGTCCGATCAGTCATCGCCCGTCCGATCAGTCATCGCCCGTCCGATCAGTCATCGCCCGTCCGATCAGTCATCGCCCGTCCAATCAGTCATCGCCCATCTGATCAGTCGTCGCCCGTCTGATCAGTCGTCGCCCGTGGCGGACGTCCGCCCGCCGCGCGGGCCCTCGAGGTCGACCGCGGGCAGGTGGTCGCGGAGGTACCGGCCCGTGTAGGAGCCGTCGTCCTCGGCGACCCCCTCGGGCGTGCCCTCGCCGACGACCGCGCCGCCGCCCTCGCCTCCCTCCGGGCCGAGGTCGACGATGTGGTCGGCGTTCTTCACCAGGTCGAGCTCGTGTTCGACGACGACGACCGTGTTCCCGTCGTCGACGAGGCGGTGGAGCACCTCGATCAGCTTGCGCTCGTCCTCGGCGTGGAGGCCCGTCGTCGGCTCGTCCAGGAGGTAGAGCGTGTCGCCGGTGTCGCGCTTGCCCAGCTCCTCGGCCAGCTTGATGCGCTGGGCCTCCCCTCCGGAGAGCGTCGTCGACGGCTGGCCGAGCCGCATGTAGCCCAGCCCGACGTCCGCGAGGAGCTGCAGGCGGCGGCGGATGCCGGGGTGGCCCTCGAAGAAGTCGTGTGCCTCGTCGACCTCCATCCCGAGGACGTCCGCGATGGTCGCGTCCTTGTAGGTCACCTCGAGGGTCTCGTCGTTGTACCGCGATCCCTCGCACTCCTCGCAGGGGACGTAGACGTCCGAGAGGAAGTTCATGTCGATCTTGACGGTCCCCTGGCCGCCGCAGGACTCACACCGGCCGCCCTTGACGTTGAACGAGAAGCGCCCGCGCTCGTAGCCGCGCTGCTTCGATAGCTTGGTCTCGGCGAACAGCTCTCGGATGTGGTCGAAGACGCCCGTGTAGGTCGCCGGGTTCGACCGTGGTGTCCGGCCGATCGGCGACTGGTCGATGAGCCGGACGGTCTCGATCTCGTCGATCCCCTCGATCGCGTCGTGGTCGCCGGGGTTGACGTCGGTGTCGTTCATCCGGCGGACCAGCCCCTTGTAGAGCACCTCGTGCAGCAGCGTCGACTTCCCGGAGCCCGAGACGCCCGTGATGGCGGTGAAGCAGCCCAGCGGGAACGCGACATCGACGTCCCGGAGGTTGTGCTGGCGGGCGCCGCGCACCGTCAGGAAGCCGTCCGGATCGCGCCGCTCGTCGGGGACCGGGATCGACCGGCGGCCGGTCAGGTAGTCGCCGGTGATCGACGCCTCGCAGGCCATCACCTCCTCGACGTCGCCGTTGACGACGACCTCGCCGCCGCGCTTGCCCGGGCCGGGACCCATGTCGATGACGTTGTCGGCGCGCCACATCGTCTCCTCGTCGTGCTCGACGACGACGAGGGTGTTCCCGAGGTCGCGGAGGCCCTCGAGGGTGTCGAGCAGCTTGTCGTTGTCCCGCTGGTGGAGCCCGATGGAGGGCTCGTCGAGGACGTAGAGGACGCCCACGAGGCCGGAGCCGACCTGCGTGGCGAGCCGGATGCGCTGGCTCTCGCCGCCCGAGAGCGTCGACGCCTCCCGGTCGAGGGTGAGGTACTCGAGGCCGACCTCCTCCATGAAGCCGAGCCGTGCCCGGATCTCCTTGAGGATCTCCTCGGCGATGGTCCGCTCGCGGTCGTCGAGGTCCGCGTCCAGGTCCTCGAAGTGGGCGAGGGCGTCGCCGATGGACAGGCGGTTGACCTCGGTGATCGACGTCCCGCCGACCAGGACGGCCCGCGACTCCGGCTTGAGGCGCGTCCCCTCGCAGGCCGGACACGTCGTCGTGGCCATGTACTTCTCGATGTGGTCGCGGGTGCCCTCGGAGTCGGTCTCGACGTAGCGCCGATCGAGGTTCGGGATCACGCCCTCGAACCGCTTCTCCTTCTTCCGGACCCCGTGTCTGGTCCGCCGGTTGAACGTGACCTGCCCGCGCGTGCCATAGAGGAACTGCTCGCGGACGTCCGCGTCGAGCTCCTCGAAGGGCGTCTCGACGCTGACGCCGAAGTGTTCGGCGACGTTGTCCAGCCGCGTCCGGTAGTACGACCGGCCGTAGCTCCAGGGCTCGAAGACGTTCCGGAGCGGCTTCGAGGGATCGCGGATGACGAGGTCCTCGTCGACCTCCTTGGTCGAGCCGAGGCCGTCGCACTCCGGGCAGGCGCCGTGCGGGGAGTTGAACGAGAACGACCGCGTCTCGATCTCCGGGAGGTCGATCCCGCAGTGGGTGCACGCCAGCTCCTCGGAGAACTCGACGACGAGGCGGTCGTCGGCGCCGGTCGATCCGCCACCGTCACCGTCTCCGTCTCCGTCCCCCTCGGCATCTCCGCCACCGATGCCGGAGCCGCCATCGGCGTCGTGGCCGCCACCGGCGTCGCGGCCGCTCGTCGTCGACCCCAGGTCGCCGGTCCGCCGCGTCTCCGAGCCGAGGTCCGCTCCGTCCGGCGGGTCCGGCAGGATGACCTTCAGGACACCGTCGGCCTCCTCGAGGGCGGTCTCGACGGAGTCGGTGATCCGCGAGCGCGCGTCCTCCGAGAGCGTGACGCGGTCGACGACGACGTCGATCGTGTGGTCGTAGTTCTCGTCGAGGTCGGGCCGCTCCAGGGTGAGGTCGTACTCCTCGCCGTCGACCTCGACGCGGGTGTAGCCCTCGCCGACGAGCTCGTCGAAGCGGTCGGCGAAGGCGCCCTTCTGGTCGCGGACGACCGGTGCGCAGAGCTTCGCCCGCGTCCCCTCGGGGAGCTCGAGCAGCCGGCGGACCATCTGCTGGGCGCTCTGCTCGCCGACCTCGCGGCCGCACTCCGGGCAGTGGGGCGTCCCGACGCGGGCGTACAGGAGCCGGAGGTAGTCGTGGAGCTCCGTGACGGTCCCGACCGTCGAGCGGGGGTTGTTCGCGGCGTTCTTCTGGTCGATGCTGATCGCGGGCGACAGTCCCTCGACGTTCTCGACCTGCGGTTTGTCCATCTGGCCCAGGAAGTTGCGGGCGTAGGCGGACAGCGACTCGATGTAGCGGCGCTGGCCCTCGGCGTAGACGGTCTCGAACGCGAGCGACGACTTCCCCGACCCCGAGAGACCCGTCACGACGGTGAACTCCTCGCGCGGGATGGACACGTCGATGTCCTTGAGGTTGTGCTCGGAGGCACCGCGGACGACGATGTCGTCGGTCATTGGAGGGGGGACGAACCGAGGGGGTGAAACCCTATCGATTCCGGAATCGGGAGGCCTGAGTCGGTCGGTTTTCGCCCGTCGACGCCGGGTCGCCCAGCGGTCACCCGACGCCGGACGAGCGGTCACCCGACGCCGGACGACGGGTGGAGTCCGGATCGGGCCTGCGCGAGAGTGACGGACGGGTGCTCCGGACCAGACCCTCCGCGTCGGAGCGGGCCAACCCGCCCACTTCGGAGCGTCCACCGCCCGTGAGGGTCGACCGCTCTCAGACCGACTCCGGCAACCAGCCGCCGTCGACCTCGACGTTCTCGCCGCTGACGTACCCCGAGCCCTCGTCGACGAAGAACAGCAGTGCCTGGACGAGGTCGTCGGTGCTGGCCCACCGCCCGCGGGGCGACGTCTCGGGGAACGCCTCGCTCGTCTCGACCACGTAGGGGGAGACGGCGTTGACGGTGATCCCGTCGTGCTGGGTGTCGGCGGCGAGCATCCGGGTGAACATGAGCACGCCCGTCTTCGCGACGAGGTAC
>SLIW01000555.1 GCA_007135435.1 Natronomonas sp. | reverse complement strand
CCGGCGTCCCGGCGGACGCGCCCGGCCATCTCCCAGAGCACCTGGAGGATGGCGCCGAAGGCGACCGCGAAGCAGACCGCCGCCAGGAGCGTCGAGTCGACGAAGCTGCCGAGCCAGCCACCGAAAATGACGCCGCCGCCAGCGATGAACCCGAGTGCGGCGAAGTGCCGCAGCGGTGGCGTCTCCGCGTCGCGGGCCACCGCGGCGATGACCGTCGGCCCCTCCGTGACGTTGTGGATGATGAAGCCGACCGCGAGGAGGACCACGAGCCCGGCGTTGCCCTCGACGAACGCGACCCCGATGGCCAGGCCCTCGCCGACGCTGTGGAGGCCGAGGCCGATGGCGACGAGGTAGGCGACCCGGAGGCCGTCGCCAGTCGCGGCCACGCTCGCCGTGCGGCTCCATCGGCTCACCCCCTCCATGACGGCGACGGTTAACGCCGCCGCCAGGGCGGCGACCGTGACGCCGACGTACGGTCCGAGCACCCCCGGGAGCGCGAGGCCGTAGACGGGGTTCGAGACCTCGAGGCCGAGGTCGATGGCCTCCTCGGCCATCTCGTAGGCGATGAACGCGAGCACGCCCCCGGCGAACGCAAGGACGGCGTGGATCCACGCCGCATCCAGGTGCCGGACGTAGGGGAACCAGAGCATCCCGACGGCGACCGGGAGGATGCCCGCGACGAAGCCGATGACCGTCAGCAGGACCAGGGCGTCGAACGTCCCGGTGGCGGCGAGCCAGTCGAACTCGAAGAGGGCTATCGCGGCGAACCCGAGTCCCACGAGCACCCCGATGACGACGAAGGGGCCGAACGCGAGGAACCACTCCGGCGGTCCGTCACGCCGGCCGCCACCATCACTCATTGCGCTGATTTAGACTAGTCTAAAGTAAAAGTTTTCTGCATCCAGCAAGCGACCGCTCCCCCGTCTCACTCGCGCTGTGGCGGCTCTCTCATCCGGATCTGTCACGGCTCTCCAGTCGAGCGTTCTTCCCGTGCCGTCGGTCATGGGTTCTCCCGCCCACAGCCGGACACGGCTCCGCCGCCAGTCACGGCCGCGCAACCGGTCACGCGATCGGTCACGGTTACGCTGCCGGTCACTGCCGCGCCATCGGTTACGACTGCGCCGCCGGTCACGGATTCGTCCCTGGTCACGGGCGGTCCCGCGCCGTGGATTTATATACGCCCCGGCTCCAAGACCGACCATGGCCGCCTACCGCCGGCCGGTCCTGCGGAACCTGTTCGACGACGCCCCGACGCCGCACATCGCGCACCCGCCGCGCACCCACCGCCGCGACTTCTACCTCGCGACCGACGGGTCCTATCGTGATGGCGACCGTGGCGGCCTCGGCGTCGTCATCGAGACCCGCGACGGCGCCCGCGTCGCCCGCCTCTCGGTGCCGGACACCGTCCCGGACAACAACGTCGCGGAGTACCGGGCGCTCCACCTGGGTCTCGACGTCCTCGCCGCCCGGGCGCCCGAGGGTGCCAGGGTCGGGGTGCTGGTCGACCACGCCGACCTGGCGGCGAACGTCAACCGCGCGACGCTGGCCGCCGGCGGGCCGGACGCGCGACCGCCGCACCCCTTCCGGGTGCCGCGGTCGACCGACCACCACTGGCGGGGGATCCGGGCCCGGGTCGCGGGGTTCGACGAGCTCCGAGCGGCGCGCATCGACAGCGCGGACAACCCCGCCCATCCGCTCGCGAACGCCCCCGAGCAGTACGCCCACGTCAACCGCGAACCCGACCGGTGCGTCCTGCCCCGGGACGACCGCTGGCGGGCCCCCGACGACGATCGCTACCCGCCGCCGTCTCGCGCCGACCGGCGGCGATCGACCGGCTCGTCGGTGGGGACCGGCGAACCGGCGTCCGACTAGTCCCTCGCTCGTCGGCGTTCGCTCCTCGGACGCTTCCTTCGTTTCAGCCCTCGGAAGCCCCTTAGGTGTCACTCCTCGGAAGCCCACTGCGATTCAGTCCTCGGAAGCCCGCTGCGAGTCAGTCCTGCGTCGACGGTCTCGGTGATTCTCCAAACTCGACCGCCTGCACGTGAGAAGAGCGTGACGATCCCGGGATCGTCGGATCCGCGACCCGGCGAGTCGGGCTTCCAGGGGCCGATCCACCTCACCTGATCGTCACGTGCTCGCTCTCCTCGTTGAGGGCGAGGTTGGTGGCGATCTCCGCGTTCCGGACGGCGTACTGGGCGGTCTGGCCGAGGCTGACGAGCACCTCCCGGGCGCGGAGGAGGTCCTCGTTGGGCATCTCCTCGAGGTCCGCGAGGATCTCCCGTTCCCGGTCGCGGATCACCGCGAACTTCTCCTTCGTCTCGATGGCCAGGTCGTAGTCCCGCTCGACGGCGGCGCGAACGCCCAGCTCGGTGATCTCGTTGACGTCGTCCGTGAAGTCCCGGATGCGGCGCATCGTCGCCGAGTCGACGTTGAGGGTGTGGCCCTCGGTCTCCAGGACGATCTCCGCGATGTCCTCGGCGTTGTCCGCCGTCAACTCGAGGTTCTTCGCGATCGAGCGGTAGCCGATGAGCGGGAACCCGGAGTCGAGGCCGACCGCCCGCGCGAGGTTCGGGTTCTGGTAGGCGGTGAACGTGAGCCGCAGGAGCAACACGAAGATCTTGTTCGCCTGCCGTTCGCGGTTGAGCGCCCGCTGGGCCAGGTCCGGGTTGCCGTGTGCGAGCGCCCTGATGGCCTCGTTGCGCATCGTCGACCCCGTCGACTCCAGGCGCTCCAGGAGGTTGTCAAGCGTGAAGTCCTCCGGATCGACCGAACACCGGATGGCGATGCGCTCGGGGGTCTCCTCGATGACACCCAGGCCCATCAGCTGCGTCTCGGCGTTGTAGACGGCGTTGATCTGCGAGGAGTCGAGGGTGTTGCCCTCACCCGCCTCGACGTGGATGATCCGCCGGCCGAGGACGTACTGGGCGATGATCGCCCGCTCGACGGCGTCGGCGTCGAGGTTCTGGGCGTGGATGACCGCCTCGCTCTCCTCGCGCTGGACGGACTCGGGCATCACCGTGAGCGTGCCCTTCGACCCGATCCGCAGCGACACCTCGTCGCCCTTCTCGACGTCCTGGCTCTTGGCCCACTCGGCCGGGAGCGTCATGGCCAGCGTCGACGGTCCGAGCCGCTGCACCTTCCGGGTTTCCATGGATGCCCAAGGCGGCCAGCGACCTTAATATTCACTATATGTACGGTTATCCTGGCAGGCAAGATAATATTATGCCGGGGAGACGGGAAGATTCGACGTCGTCCTTAGATACGGCTGGACGACCGGGGCAAACGAACCAGCAGAACCGTCGGGGTTGGGGTCGGAGCGGTCACCCGAAGTTCTCGGCCTTTGCCTCGGTGGGATCGCCACCGGCGGCCGCGACGGCCTCCTCGGCCTCGACCAGGAAGTCCGCGAACCCGTAGATGAACACCTGCTCGCCGTCCGCGTTGGTGAGGACCTGTGCCACCGCCTCGGTGAGCGCCGCGTCCTCGGTCAGCACGAAGACCGGTGCGCCCGTCGCGGCGATCGCCGCCAGCCGATCCTCGTGCGCCGGCGCGTCGTCGCGGTAGACGACGGCGACCTCCCCGCCCTCGGCGAGGCCGCGCTCGGCGATGGCGACCGCCGGTCCGACGCCCGGTCCGCCCGCCAGCAGCACGGCCCTGGGTTCGCCCTCGTAGTAGTCGTCTCCAAAGGGGCCGGCGATCGTCACCTCGTCGCCTGGCTCGATCTGGAGGAGGTACTCGCTGAAGGCGCCGGCCTCCTCCGGGTCGTACCCGAACGTG
>SLIW01000485.1 GCA_007135435.1 Natronomonas sp. | reverse complement strand
CGCTAGGAGGAAGCCGCCCGCGGCCACCAGCGCCCGGCGGGGCGTGGCGGCGTCGACGTACCGGTAGAGCACGATCGCCGAGGCAGCGATGAGCCCGAAGAAGAACGCGTAGGTGGGCGCCGGATACTGCTGGGTCGCCACGTACATCCCCGTCGCGATCGTGGCCGCCGCCGACAGGACGCCGGCGCCCAGCACCAGGAGGAACGGGACGTCCATCCTGACGAGGTCGGCGGCGAGCGCCGCGCGGCCCTCGTGGGTGTGGAGGGTCCCGAGGTGGGACAGCGCCGCCGGGTCCAGGGAGGTGAGTGCGGTGATCAGCCGCTCGTAGACGCCCAGGATGACGGCGATGGTGCCCCCGGAGACGCCGGGGACGGTGTCGGCCGCGCCCATGCAGGCGCCCTTCAGGTAGACCGCCAGCCAGCCGCGGAGACCGACGGCCGGCGACATCTACGGGGCCACGACGGGGTGGCTGTCCTGCTCCTGGGTGTCGCCGTCGTCCGAGCCGTCGTCGTCCCCGTCGCCCCCATCGTCCGAGCCGTCGTCGTCGTCGTCCCCGTCGCCCCCATCGTCCGAGCCATCGTCGCCCGCATCCCCGTCCTCGACCTCCCCGTCGTCCCCGGGGAGCTCCGCGTCGTCATCGTCGGGTTCGATCTCGGGCCGTTCGCCCTCCTCGAGCTCGACCTCGACGACGGTCTCGTCCTCACCCAGGACCTGGCCCTCGGTGACGTCCGCGGTGGCGGTCCAGAACGTCGCGTCCTCGTCGTCGACGGCGGCGAACTCGTAGGAGCCGTTCGCCCGGACGTCCACGTTCGTGTACCCCTCGTCGGTCCCCCACTCGTCGTAGCCCGTCGTGGAGTAGGGCACGACCATCTCGAAGGTCCCGTCCTCGTCCGTTTCGGCGTACTGGGTGTAGTGGAAGACCTCGCCGGTGGTCGGGACCTCCATCTGGACGGTCGCGCGGACCTCCGCGTCGGCGGGTCCGGTGCCCTCGATCGTCGCGCCCTCGACGCGCTCGAAGGTCTTGACCCAGGAGTGGAGGTCGATCTGCTGGCGGAGGTACACCTGGAACGGCGACGGGGCGACGTTCTCGCTCGCGTGGACGAGCCGGAAGTGCTGGAGGGCCTCCACCCGCTCCGGGGGCTGGCCGAGGACGCCCCCGTGGACGACGTTGGGGTCCTCGGAGGCCGCCTGCGCCGCCTCCTCCGGACTGTCGTGCTGCTCGAGCGCCCGGCCGTCTTCAGGCGGGAGCGCGAGGCCCAGCTCGGGGTTGTACTCCCCGAAGCGGTGGGTGAGCGACGACGGCTCGACGGCCGAGCCGTGGTGCTGGTAGAGGTGGACCCGCATGCTCTCGTAGGCCCGCTGGGTGTGGACGCCGTAGACGGGCACACCCCTCTGCGGGTGCAGCACCGACACGCCGACGTCGCGATCGGTCAGGTCGTGGCGGGTCTCGAACGCCGTCGGCGCGCCGTACTTGGTGGTGCCGGCGAAGCCGAGCTGGTAGTCGACCATGACGTACCGGACGCCCTCGCCCTCGCCGACGTCCTCGTCGAGCGCCTCGATGGCGGCCTCCTCGTCGTCGGCGAGCAGGAAGTCCGCCGACTGGCGGGCGTGCTGCTGGAACGGGTTGGCGACGGGGATGCGCTCGCCACGGCTGGTGATGAAGTGGCCGTAGTCCCACCACGCCAGCACCCCGTACTCGCCGTCGCGGTACTCGAAGTTCTCCGTGTTCTCGTAGGTCCCGTAGTACTCGAGGGGGTCGTCGCCGACGTCACCGGTACCGTAGGCGCCGACCTCGGGGGTGTTCTCGCTCATCCAGTCCAGGCTCCCGGTCCACTGCTGGATCTCCCCGGGCTGGGAGGCGCGGTCGGCCCCGGCGACGGGCGCGGCCGTCACGACGAGCGGCCCGACGATGACGAAGAGGATGGCGAAGACGACGAGCACCTGGTAGGGCTCGAGGGTAGAGACGTCCCGGCGAACGTCCTCGAGGTCGACGAAGGTGTAGATCCAGCCGACGAGGTAGGCGTTCATGGCGCCCACGCCGATGACCATGTAGTAGTCGAACCGGATCTGGGTGAGCGTGAACACGACCATGAACAGCGTGAAGACCGCGAGCAGGAGGAACTCGGCGCGGGGCCGGGGCGCCCGGACGACCCGCCACCCCAGGAGCCCCAGCCCCAGGAGCGCGGTGTAGAAGCCGAGGCCGTAGCGCTGGAAGAAGAAGTCAGAGGGGTTGTCGGGCGCCCGCGCCTCGCCGATGGTCGCGCGGGTGTCGGTCGCGCCCATCCCGGCGACGCGTTCGAATTGCGAGACGAAGAAGTCGAAGAGGTCCGGGAGGACCACGGCCACGAGGGCGACGACCAGGAGGCCACCGCCGGCGATCCCGGCGGGGTAGGCGACCCGCGGGAGGTCGTCGCGGGCGTCCCACAGGCGGGCGACGCCGGCCATGAACACCGCGCCGGCGGCGACGCCGATGGCCATGAGCGGCTGGACCGGCGAGATGTCCGTCGGCGTGAGGCTCCAGGACCCGATGAAGGGGGTCGTGAGCACCACGGCGACGGCCATCGCGACGACCGTCGGGATGACGACGTGGTCGGGGCTGTGGCCCCTGACGAACTCGAGCGAGAGGTGGACGAAGAGGAAGGCGGCGAGGACCCCGAAGAGGAAGACTGCCGGCGGCCAGTTCCAGATCGCCACCGCGAGGGAGGCCCCGAAGATCGCGCCCCACTTCAGGGAGCCCCGCATGGCGTCCCACTCGCGCGTCTGGACGAGCTCGTAGATGGGCCGCTCGCGCTGGGCGACGGTCACCATCACCATCCCCGCGAGGAGCGCGAGCAGGGTCAGGAGGACCTCCGTGACGTGGTGGCCGTAGTAGCCGGCCACGCTCCGTGAGAGGAACTCGCCCGCCGCCAGCGCGAGGACGAGCACGGCGACGACGCCACCGAACCGTCCGCCGAGGCGCTTTCCGATGAGGTACATCGGGATGGCACAGAGGGTGGCGAAGATCGGCCCGGACAGGAGCGTCACCATGACGATCGTCGACTGGGAGGGCGAGCCCAGCCCGACGATCAGGGCCACGGTCGCGACCGTCTGGTCGAGGATCGTCCCGAACTGGCCGACCCTGGTGCCGGTGTCGAACCCCGTCCAGGGGTCGAACGGCATGTTGAACGGCCAGTGCTGGATCGCGTAGTTGGTCGTCCGGTAGTGGTAGTAGGGGTCGTTGCCCCGGTAGAGGGGCTGGCCGTCCTCGCCGATGTGGCGACCGAAGTGCCGCAGGCGGATCCACAGCATGAAGAGCATGAGCACCGCGAGGACGGGGATGTGGTACAGTCGATAGAGGGAGTCGAGTTCGGCCTCGTACTCGCCGAGGCGCGCCTCGACCTTGTCCCACCGCTGGCTCATTGCCCTGACTCAAAGTCAATACGCGCATAAGCCTTTTCCATTGGCCGTCGAGAGCCTCCGAGACCCCGGGACGACGTCCGACAGCTGTCGTCCGTCCGTCCGTCCCGACCGTCGCGGTCATGTCGGGTCGCGACGACAGTGCATCGTTCGGCTCGGAGGTGCCGGATCAAACCAGTCCAGCCCGGTCGAACGCCGGTCCGCACCGGCCCACGGCCCGTCCGCCGGGATGGTCAGCCTTTTTAGCGTTCGGTGACGCAGCCCCGGACGATGGTGGAATCGGACGCTGGCCCGGCCCCCGACCGCGCGGACGTCAGCGTCCTGCTGCCGACGCTCGACGAGGCGGAGACCGTGGGCGACGTGGTGGCGGGGTTCATCG
>SLIW01000326.1 GCA_007135435.1 Natronomonas sp. | reverse complement strand
CCGGGGGTTTCAGGCCGTGTGACGGTCCGATTCGACACCTCTGTCTTAACTTAACCGACCGCGTCGCGACAGAAAACACCTATCTACCTGGCTCACTGACTATCGGCCAGATGCTACGACGGCTCCGGAGGCTCACGGTCGGCGCCTACGAGCGCCTCCTGGAACGTGAGATCTCGGGGACGCCCTCCCACGTCGCCGTCATCCAGGACGGCAATCGCCGCTACGCTCGCGAGCGCGGCGCCGAGAAGACCGAGGGACACCGCGCGGGCGCGGATACGACCGAGCAGGTGCTGCAGTGGTGTGCCGACCTCGGCGTCGAGGAGCTGACCCTGTACGCCTTCTCGACCGAGAACTTCGATCGGCCGCCCGAGGAGCGCGAGGCGCTGTTCGACCTCATCAGCGAGAAGCTCCGGGCGTTCGCCGACCGCGAGGAGGTCCACGATCGCGAGGTCCGGATCCGTGCCATCGGTGAGACGCACCTCCTCCCGGCGCGGGTCCGCGACGCCGTGGCCTACGCCGAGCGCCGCACCGAGTCCTACGACGAACTGCACCTCAACGTCGCGCTCGCCTACGGTGGCCGCGCGGAGCTCCTGGGGGTCGCCCGGGACGTCGCCACCGAGGCTGCCGCCGGCGAGCTCGACCCCACCGGCGTCACGGTCGACGAGATCGAGACGCGGCTCACGAGTGGACCGACGCGCGCGGTCGACCTCATCATCCGCACCGGTGGCGACGAGCGCACCTCGAACTTCCTGCCGTGGCACGCGAACGGCAACGAGGCGGCCGTCTACTTCTGTGCGCCGTACTGGCCGGAGTTCTCCCGCGTCGACTTCCTGCGCGCGATCCGCACCTACGAGTCACGCCAGGAGTCCTGGCGGCGGACCCGCGTCGAGCGTGCGGCGGCGCTGCTCCGGGTCGTCACGGACGTCGAGCTCGAGGAGGCACGCCGGGTGGCCGGGCGCGTCCGCGAGCCGACGGCGATCGACCCGGCGACGGACCCGATCGCCGACCTCGAGGACGTCGAGGTGCGCGAGCGCGAGCCCTCGGCCGACTGACCGGGAGAGCAGACGACGGATCGTCGAGTCGACCTACGGTCGGCCCTGCGGCGCCACCGGAGGCTCCTCCCGGCCGCCCGTGCCAAACGATTTATCGTGGGTCCGTATAGCACAACGTATGACCGACTCGAGGCGATACACGTTCGAGGGTGCCGAACCGGACGTCGACGACACCGCGCGGGTCAGCCGCGAGTCGACCCTCGTCGGCGACGTGACCGTGGAGGCGGACGCGAGCGTCTGGCCGGGTGCCGTGCTCCGCGGTGACATCGGCCCGGTCCGGATCGGTCGGCAGGCACACGTGGGCGACTCTGCGGTCCTCCACGCCTCGAGCGTCGGCGACAGCTGCATGATCGGCCACGGCGCCGTCCTCGACGAGTCGACGGTCCACGACGACGCCCTCGTCGGGTTCAACGCGACGCTCAACGCCGGGGTCACCGTCGGAGAGGGGACCATCGTCGCCGCGGGGACCGTCATCCAGCCCGACCACGACGTCCCGGCTGAGGCGTTCGTCCGCGGCGTCCCGGCGGAGGTGACGCCCCTCGAGGAGACGACCATCGACCCCGAGGCGATACAGACGGAGTACAGCTCCGGCGCCTACACCGACCTCGCCAAGCGCCACGAGGACCTCTTCGAGTGAGCCGGCCGTCGGCGGTGTTGGTGGTGTTGGCGAACCGTCGGGGAGTCGAACCGACGTGCGCCTACCTGCCGAATCGCCTCGTGCGTTCCTGGTACTCCCGGACCGCCCGCAGGTAGTCGCGGCGCCGGAAGTCCCGCCAGTTGACGTCGGTGAAGTAGAGCTCGGAGTAGACCGACTGCCAGATCAGGAAGTCCGAGAGGCGCTCGGCGCCGGTCTTGATGACGAGGTCCGGGGGGGTCTGGAAGACCAGCCGGCGCTCGATCTCGTCCTCGTCGACGTCCTCCGGGTCGAGTTCGCCGGCGGCGGCGTCCTCCGCGATCCGCCGGACCGTCGAGGCGAACTCCTCGCGGCCCCCGAGGCCGATGGACACCTGCACCGGCGCGTCCGCGGCGTCGTCCGCGTCCGGGCCGCGGACCGCCACCGCCCGGGGGCTCTCCAGGGCCGACAGCGCGTTCCGGAGCGTCGGGACGGCAGCCTTGTCCAGGACGCTCACGTAGATGAGGACGCGCTCGGCACCGTCACCCGTCTCGAAGGCCCACTCGAGGAACGACGACAGCGTCTCGTAGGCGCCCTGCTCGAGCAGGTCGTGCTCGGTGATCACCAGGGCGACCCGCTCCGGGGCGGGCGCGTCGCTCAGCCGGATCCGGGCGGCGAGGTAGCGGTCGTAGAGCCCCACGGTCACCCGTTCGACGCCGCCGGCCTCAAGATGTCGGTCTCCGGTCGTCGACGCGAAGCCCCGAGGATCTCCCGGTCGGTCCTGGATGGCCTCTGGTGGCGGTTCGGGATGCCCGTACACACTCACGCCCGTCGATGGAGCCGTCCGAGTCGCCACGGTGAGAGCACGGGTCGCCTCGGTGAGAGCACGGGTCGCCTCGGTGAGATCTCGAGTCGCCACGGTGAGAGCACGGGTGGCCTCGGTGAGGACACGAGTCGCCTGGGGTAAAACACAAGTCCCTTCGGTGGCGACACGAGTCGCGCCGGCGACCGTCCGAGGCACTCCGGAGGCCGCACGAGGCGCTCTGGCGGCTGCACGGGGCGTTCCGTCGGCCGTTCGGGAAGGTTAAGTGGGCATCGGGGGAACGTCGGAGCGTGACTGGCGACGTTCGCCGCGCCGTCGGGGTCTTCCTCCTGGGAGGGCTGGCGCTGGTCGCCCCGGCCCTCGAGGGCAGGGCCGGTGGGCCCGTCTCGGCGGTCGGCACGATCGCCCCGTTCGCCCTCCTCGCCGTCGCCGCGTTCGTCACCACCGACGGTCCGCTCTTCGAGTTCTTCGCCCGTGGGAGCGACCGCCGGGACGGTCGCCTCTACGGGCTCGCCTCGTTCGCTCTCTCGGTGACCGCCCTGGGGGTGCTCGTGGTCGCGTTCGACCTCCCGATCGCCGCGTTCGTCGCCGCCGTCTTCCTGTTCACGACGGGCGACCTCGGCCAGACGCTGGCCTCCCGCCGCTGGCCCGACCCGGTGGCGAACGCCTCCACGTTCGCCGCCGCGGGGGCGGTCGGCGCGCTGGCGGCCATCTCCGCGGCCGGCGCCCTCGGGGTCCCCGTGCCGTCGCTCCCGGTGGCCACCTTCGTCGCCGCCAGCGGCGCCATCCTCGGCGCGCTCATCCGCTCGGCGCTCACGGTCCGCGACGACTCGCTCGTCCTCCTGCCGGCGGGCCTCCTGGTCTGGTTCCTCCTCGCCATCGGGGTGGACCCGAGCGTCGAGCGCGTCGCCGTCGGCCTGGCGCTGACGGTCCTGCTCGGCTACCTCGCGTACGCGCTCGGGACCGCCTCCGTCACCGGCATGCTCACGGGGGTCCTCCTGGCGCTGTTCGCGGTCGTCCTCGGGGGCTACGGCTGGTTCGCCCTCCTGGTGACGTTCTTCGGGCTCGGGGGGCTCTCCTCGAAGTACCGCTACGACGAGAAGCTCGAGCGCGGCATCGCCGAGTCGAACGAGGGCGCCCGCGGCGGCGGGAACGTCCTCGCGAACTCCGCGGTCGCGCTGGTGGCCGTCGTCGGCTACGCCGCCTCCGACCACGCCGGCGTCGACCCCGCCATCTTCGAGTTCGCCTTTGCCGGCGCCGTCGCCGCCGCGCTCGCCGACACGTTCT
>SLIW01000383.1 GCA_007135435.1 Natronomonas sp. | reverse complement strand
TCGGGAGTGTCGCCGAAACAGTCGTCCGGCGAGCACCCGTCCCGGTGACCGTGGTCCGTGAGTGACGGCATCCGCGGCCGGCTGGGGCGACGGCCGTCCAACCGACAGACCGCCTGCAGGGGTGCGGTCATGGGGAGAACCCGCAGGTCACCATGACGGCGGAAACCGAACTGGAACGGGAACCGGAGGTCGAGCGGTCAGGCGACGCGACCGTCTGGCACGCCGTCGACCTCGAGGAGGTCACCGACGAGCTGGAGACCTCGTCTGACGGGCTCTCCCGGGACGAGGCGGCGGCGCGACTCGAGACCTACGGTCCGAACGAGATCGAAGAACAGGAGGGCACCTCCCCGCTGTGGATCCTCGTCGAGCAGTACTCCTCGGCGCTGATCTGGATCCTCATCGTCGCGGCAGGCGTGATGGCGGCGGTCGGCCACACGATCGACGCGGCCGTCATCGCGGGCATCGTCGTCTTCATCACCATCTTCGGCTTCATCCAGGACTACCGCGCCGAGCAGAGCATCCAGGCGCTCCGGGAGATGTCGACGACGTACGCGCTGGTGCGACGCGACGGCGAGAAGCGCGAGATCGACGCCCGAAAGCTGGTCCCCGGCGACGTGATCTTCGTCGAGTCGGGCGACATCGTGCCGGGTGACGCCCGCCTCGTCGAGGAGTCCAACCTGCAGGTCGACGAGGCAGCCCTGACCGGCGAGAGCGTCGGCGTCTCGAAGGAGGTCGGCGTCCACGAGCGGGAGACGTCGCTCGCCGAGCGGAAGAACATGCTCTACAAGGACACCGTCGTCCAGCGGGGCTCCGGCTCAGCGGTCGTCGTCGAGACCGGTGCGGGCTCCGAGATCGGCCAGATCGCGACCGCGCTGGAGGAGGCCGAGGACAGAGACACGCCGTTCCAGACCGAACTGGACCGGCTCGGCAAGCTCATCGCCGTCGGCGTCGTCGCCGTCGTCGGGATCATCGCCATCGCGGAGCTCGTCATCGGCGACACCCCGCCGCTACAGGTGTTCCTGACCGCCGTCGGCATCGCCGTCTCCGCCGTCCCGGAGGGGCTGCCGGCCGTCGTCACCCTCTCGCTCGCGCTCGGCGCCCGACGGATGGCGGAGAAGAACGCCCTGGTCCGCCGGCTGCCCATCGTCGAGGCGCTCGGCTCGGTCGACGTCATCTGCACCGACAAGACCGGCACGCTCACCGAGGAGGAGATGACCGTCCAGCGGATCGGTGCGAACCGCGAGGTCTACCGGGTGACCGGGACGGGCTACGACACCGAGGGCGAGTTCCTCCGCGACGACGACCCGATCGAGACCGAACGGGTCGAGGAGCTGCACCGGTGTGGGATGCTGTGCAACAACGTCGACATCGGGACGCGCGAGCGGGACGACCGCGACGCCGACGGGGGTGGAACCGAGCGCGGTGAGGACGCCGGAGATGCACCCACCGACGACGAGGAACGGACCTACCTCGGCGACCCCACCGAGATCGCGCTGTTCGTCGCGGCACAGAAGGCAGGGTTCGACCACGACGAGCTCGACGAGGCCTACCCCCGGATCGGCGAGGTGGAGTTCACCTCCGACCGCAAGCGGATGACCACGGTCCACCGGACGCCCGACGACGGCACCATCGCCTACATGAAGGGGGCGCCCGAGACGGTCCTGGAGCGCTGCGACCGGGAGCTCGTCGACGGCGAGGTCGTCGACCTCGGCGAGGAGCGGGCGACGGAGCTGAACGAGCAGGTCGAATCGTTCGCCGAGGAGGCGCTCAGGGTGATGGGGTTCGCCTACCGGCCCGACCCCCCGGAGCCCTACGACGAGAGCGTCGAATCGGACATGGTCTTCCTCGGGCTCCAGGGTATGCTCGACCCGCCGCGTCCGGAGGTGCCCGGTGCGATCGAGGCGTGCCTGGCGGCGGGGATCAACGTGGTGATGATCACTGGGGACAACGCCGTCACGGCCCGGGCGATCGGCGAGGAGATCGGCCTCCGGTCGGCGACGGTGGTGACAGGTCCGGAGCTCGAGGAGATGAGCGACGAGGAGCTGGCCGATCGCGTCGAGGACGTCGACATCTTCGCGCGGACGTCGCCGGACCACAAGACACGCATCCTCCAGACCCTCCAGGCGAAGGGTCACACCGTCGCGATGACCGGCGACGGGGTCAACGACGCCCCGGCGGTCAAGAACGCCGACGTCGGCATCGCGATGGGGATCCGCGGGACGGACGTCACCGAGCAGGCCTCGGACATCGTCCTGCTCGACGACAACTTCGCGACCATCCGTGACGCCGTCGAGGGCGGCCGCCGGATCTTCGACAACGTCCGGAAGTTCGTCAACTACCTCCTGTCGGGCAACAGCGGCGAGGTGACGATGATCTTCACGGGGTCGATGGTCGGCCTCGGGCTCGTCATCACGCCCATCCAGATCCTCTGGATCAACGTCGTCACGGACGGGATCCCCGCACTGACGATGGGCGTGGACCCGGCGTCGGACGACATCATGGAGCGCAAGCCGAGACCCCCCGAGGAGGGCGTGATCACGAAACGGATCGTCACGTCGATCGTCGGGATCGCCCTCTTCATGACGGTGTGTCTGCTCCCGATCTTCACCCTGAACTTCTACGGCGAGGTGATCCCTGGCTACGACCTGACGGGCGCGCTCCTGGGATGGAGCCCAGCCTACGAGCCGAGCCGGGCGCTCGCCCAGACCATGGTGTTCACGGGGTTCGTCGCCATGGAGATCGTCCGCATCCAGGCCATCCGTCACCGCTACGGCCTCGGGCTCTTCACGAACCGGTGGCTCGTGCTGGCCATCGGCGTCGCCGTCACCCTCCAGCTGCTCGTCCTCTACACGGCGACGGGGCAGCTGCTGTTCGCGGTCGAGCCGCTGGGACTCGTCCACTGGATCCAGATCGGCATCGCCGCGTCGGTCTTCGCGGTGCTCATGGGGCTGTTCGTGAAGGTCCAGGACCGGTACTTCGAGCGGTACTGATTACGGTGTCGATACGTCGCTATCAGAACCCGAGTCGCTGGGGCCGTGAAGCGGAAGTGGAGATGACCAATCCGGCGTGGACGACACACTCCTCCACCTCGGTAGCGCGTGAAAGTAGTTGGCCTGACGAGCGTCCGAGGGGAATCGAGCTGTTCAGCCCGCCGCGGAAACGGGCTGTGATACCAACGAATCTCGCGAGTGCCTCCGAACCGACGACGTTCGTCCGCCGATTCGATACTGACTCTCCTCGGCCGACGATTCGATACTGACTCTCCTCGGCCGACGATCACGAACACGGCGCACGTCTCGGCGATGAGCCCTACACCGTGTGGTGGATGATCGGGACATGCGTTCCGGACGTGAACCGAGACGTGTGTTCCGGACGTGAAGCGCTCGATTCGACGCGCCGTGAGAGCGTCTCGAGGTACCGTGAGGTCCGAGAACGTGTCCCGACGTTCGCCATCGACACCGTCGACCATGCCGCTAACGTGCCGATGAACCAGACGACGATTTCCTATTCGACGGAACACCGCATTTTAGTTCGCAGACGCTGTCATATTGGCCCATGTACGAGCGCATACTTCTCACGACGGACGGCAGCGAGGCGGCGAAGACCGCCTTCGATCACGCCATCGACATCGCGGCTCGACGGGGAGCCACGTTACACGTCCTCTACGTTGTGGACACCGATGCGATCGCCTACAGCCGCGGGGATGACAAAATCGAACGGCTCGAGGGCGACGAGCTCGAGGAGCTGCCGGGACTCCAGGAGCGGGCTCGACAGG
>SLIW01000375.1 GCA_007135435.1 Natronomonas sp. | reverse complement strand
CGTCGACGGCGTATGCCAGCCACTCCTCTACGTCTTCCTCCCCGAATCGATCGTTCGCCGTCCGTGTGCTCTCGAGCATGCTGACGTAGGCGGCCACGTCGTCGTCCGTCCCGAGTGCCCAGTAGTTGCCCTTGTGGCGAACGAGCCCGCGTTCCTCGAGCCTGGACAGGACCACGCTGATGCTCCCGGCTTTCACGTCGGTAGCGTCGCGAATCTCGCTCTGGGTGAACGCCATGTCCGGATTCGCTGAGAGGAACCGCATGACACGGTCGGCGTTCGTCTCCCCGCTCTGTTCGAGACGCTCCGGCGGGGTCGACTCGAAGGTCTCGATGTCGATCGGCATATGTATTCTCTGTCGTCGAATGTATTAGGTGTATCGACGTATTTGAAGTCGGTGAGCTTCCTTGCGCTACGTCATTCAGGACGGTACCCACTCGCACCCAACCACTCCGACAGACGGCGAATCCGTTTCGTAACGAGGTCGTGGACTTCGTATTCCCCCGTCTCGCCGTTCAGCAGCGCAGTGAGATACTCCCCCTCGTTCCCCCGTCCCCGCCAGCAGCTGCCGCCAGATCGAGATCCGCCTGGGAAGGTTGGAACGGTTTACGAGCACTGTCGGGACCCTACCCACCCACCTCGACCACGACCACCAGCTCGGTCTGACCATCGGGACCGACGATCCGGACGTCGAACGCCACCGCGAGCAGGACCGACTCGCCGGCGCGTTCCTGGAGGACGACACCCTCGTCGACCACGCAGTCGCCAAACCGCTTGCCGTCGCCGGTTTCGCACCCTGTCTCGACCCAGTCGACGCCCGCCGTGTGGTTGTACGTGACGCGATGCGCGACACCGTCGGCGAGCGTCGAGGTCTCCAGCGAGTCCAGGTCGTCCGAGAGCTCGTCGCGGACGGCGTCGGCCTTTCCCGCGCGGTCGTTCCAGTCGTACTCCCCGTCGGTCGCCGCGGCCGCGGCGTGGACCGACCGGTCGAGGAAGGCGACCGCGTCCTCGCCGGCGATCGACGGCTCGCGATCGACGTCGGGGTGGTACCCCAGCTGGAGGTACGCGAGGAGGACCGGCGCGAGCGCGACGGCGACGACGGCCGCGGCAACGAGGACCAGCTGACCGCGTCGGCCCGCCGGGATCGGCCTCAGACGTACCATATCCAGATCGTCACCTCCCCGCCCGGCGTGGGGACCACCGTGTGACCGGTCGGGACCGTCGCCGGCCGTTCGTAGCCGACCGCCCCGTGGGGCGTCTCGAGGCGGAACATGAGGTTGTCGTCGAGGATGCGGTCGACCCGCGCCTCCAGCGCGTCGCGCTCGCGGTCGAACGCCGCCGGTGAGCGGGTCACCTCGGAGAGCCGCGTCTCGTCGGCGTGCCGGGGTGGTTCGTTGGCGAGCACCGTCGCCGCGTCCTCGGCGTACGCGTCGAGCTGTGCCGACTCCGTCGCCGGCGCAGAGACCCCGAGCGCGAAGCCGAGCGTCACCGCGAGGATGAAGACGACGCCGACGCCGGCTTCGACCACGGACAGCGAGAGCTGGCCGCGGTCACGGACACCGCATCGAGATCTCGCAGCACTGCGAGGATCACGGTCCTGCATCCACCGTCACCTCCAGGTGCGCCTTCCGCGTCCGCTCGGGGTAGTACGTCACGGTGACGTCGCCCTCCTGTGGGTCGCCGTCGAACCGGAGCGTCGTCGTCTCGTACCGCGAGAGCGCGACGTCGTGGGCACCGCTCAGGCCGTCGGGGTCGTGGAGGATCACCCGGTCGTTCGCCCGGACCGTCTCGACGTCGGCGTCCTCGGCGACGGTGATCGTCGCCGCGGCGCTCCGGCGAGGGAGCGTGGTCTCGCCGAACGCGAGCGGCGGCTCGATGGTGACCGCCTGGGCCTCGGCGAGGAGGACGAGTCGACGGACCGTCGGCGAGCCGGTCGGATCGCCACGCTCGTAGACGACCTCGCCGTCGACGGCTACCCGGACCGCCGCGCCCTCGGGGACGAGGGACTCGAGGCCAGCCTGGGTCTCGTCGGCCTCGTCCGCCTCGAGGCGGCTCGCGTTCAGGACGTTGCGCCGCTCGGTCACTGGGCTGTCTGCCGCGACGAGCCGGTCAGCGAGCGCCGCGGCCCCGGCCCGGTCGATCGCGTCGCGGTCGGCGCTCGCGAACGCCCCGTCGGCGACCGCGACCCCGAGGCCGGCCGTCGTGGTGAGCACGAGCAGTGCGACGGCCAGCGCGGGGAGGTTGGCCTGCCCCCTCATTCGAGGCGCACCTCCAGGCCCTCCTCGGTCGTCCGCACCCGGACTACGGCCCGCTCGCCGCTCTCCCACGACCCCTCGACCGAGACCACCCGGTCGGGGAGGACCAGCGCGATCCGGGCGTCGATCGCCGGCGACGGGTGCTCGAGCACCAGCGAGTCGTCGTCGACGATCACCCGGTAGGCGTGCCCGTCGATCGTGGCCGGGAGGTCGACCTCGTGGGAGGCCTCCGCGGCGGTCACCTCCGGGGGGATCGCCCCCTCCACGTCGGTCGCGGCGTCCGCGAGCGTCCGCTCTGCGACCTCCGCGCCCGCGGCCGCCTGGTACTGCGGGACCACGCCGCCGTAGAGGACGGCGGTCACGAGACCGACGTAGAGGACGACGATGGCCGCCTCCATCGCCTTGCCGACCACGGGGCTCGCCGCCCGCTCGTCAGACTGCCGCGTTCGTCCATCCACGGCTCCGACGGGCGCGGCGGTTCCGTTGCCGACCGTCCCTACACCGTCGGTCGTCACGGGTGACTCGAAATGGTTCGATCGCCGCGACGGTCCAGTGTCGTCCGGCGACGCGGACGGGTCGGTGGCCTCAGCCACCGCCGGACACCTCGGCGTTCAGGTCGTGGACCACGAGGTAGCCCGTCCGCTCCCCCTCGAACGTCGCGACGACCGTCCCCGGGTCGCCGTCCTCTCGTTCGACGGTCGCGCCGAGGTCGCGGAACGCCCGCTCCCAGGCGCCCGGCGCGGTCGTCTCCACCGCGACGGCGAACTCCGCGTCGCCGAGGGCCCGGCGATCGTGGCTCACGTCGGTCTCCACGGTGGCCGTGACGCCGCCCGAGCCCGAGACCGTCCCGACGTCGTCGCCGAGGCGTGCGACTCCCACGACGAGGACCTCCTCGTCCACGGTGATCGGCGGGGGCTCGGCCATCCACGCCCCCTCGCCGGTGCCCCGGACGATCGCCCCGGCGTGGTAGGCGACCCGGCGGTCCCCGCCGTCGAAGACGAGCGCGTCCACGGCGAGGCGATCGACCGGCTGGCCGTTCGCCCGGACTTCGAGTTCCCGGTCGACGGGGCGGAGGGTCCCCTCGCCGAAGGTGACCTGGCCGCGCTGTGGCCCCGTCGCCGCGACGGGCTCCAGCGAGGCGTCGAGGTCCGTGACGACCCGCTCGGCGTCCGCCTGCGTCGAGCTGGAGTCGACGACTGCCCCGATGGCGGCGGTCAGCGCCCCCATCGAGACGACGGTGATGCCGAGCAGCAGCGCGACCCCGACCACGTGAGACTGCGCGCGGTGGCCTCGCGTGCCCGGCCCCGAGCTGGGGGCGGCCGCCCCCGTCACCGGTGGCCGCCCGTCCGTGGTCATAGCACCCCCGTGCCGGCGAAGATCACGTAACAGACAACGACCAGGGCGGCCGAGTGCAGGAGCGCCTCGTAGACGCCCCTGGAGGCGGCCCCGGCGAACCAGCCGCAGGCGAGCATGGTCGCCTGGGTCACGACGTAGAACCTCCAGGCGTCCCGCTCGACGTCGATCGCGTCGGG
>SLIW01000481.1 GCA_007135435.1 Natronomonas sp. | reverse complement strand
GGTACGTCCGCGACGGCGACACCTTCCAGGCGAACGTCTCCCAGCGGCTGTCGGCGCCCGCGGCCGTCCACCCGGTCGAGGCGTTCGCCGCCCTCCGGCGGGTGAACCCGGCGCCGTACTCCGCGCTCGTGGAGCTCCCCGGCGTCCACCTGGTGAGCGCGAGCCCCGAGCTGCTGCTGGAGGTCGACGGCGACCGCCTCGTCACGGAGCCGATCGCGGGTACCCGCCCGCGCGGCGCGGGCCGGGAGGAGGACGACGCCCTCGAGCAGGACCTCCTCGCCGACGAGAAGGAGCGCGCGGAGCACGCGATGCTGGTCGACCTCGAGCGGAACGACCTGGGGAAGGTCAGCGAGTACGGCAGCGTCGACGTCCGGGAGTACCGCCGCGTGGACCGCTACTCGGAGGTCATGCACCTCGTCTCGCTCGTCGAGGGGGCGCGACGACCGACGTGCTCGATCGCGGACGCAGTCGCCGCGGTCTTCCCCGGGGGCACGATCACCGGCGCGCCGAAGCCGCGGACGATGGAGATCATCGACGAGGTGGAGACGACCCGGCGGGGCCCCTACACCGGCGCGATCGGCGTCTTCGGCTTCGACGATCGCGCGACGCTCAACATCGTCATCCGGACGCTCGTCCGCCACGGCGAGCGGTACTACCTGCGGGTCGGCGCCGGGATCGTCCACGACTCCGAGCCCGACCGCGAGTACGACGAGACGCTCGACAAGGGCCGCGCGCTCGTCAACGCCGTGGACGCCGCCCTCGACGAGCGGACCACCCTCGTGGTGGACGCCGACGTGGGGGCGGCCGACTGATGATCTCCTCCGACCCGTCGGTCGAGGACGACGGTACCCGTGCGCCGGGCACTGCGGACGATCCGGGCGAGGACGTCGCGGTCAACCCGGGCGAGGACGCGACGACCGACCCGGGCGAGAACGCCACGCTCAACCATACTGAGGACACAACGGTCGACCCTAACGAGGCCACGACGGCCGACCGCCCGACCGTCCTCGTCGTCGACAACTACGACTCGTTCGTCTACAACCTCGTGCAGTACGTCGGCACGCACGCGGACGTGGTGGTCAGGCGCAACGACGCGATCGATGTCGACGGCATCCGCGAGCTGGATCCCGACGGGATCGTCGTCTCGCCCGGACCGGGGACGCCCGCGGAGGCGGGCGTCTCGATCCCGATCTTCGAGTCACTGGCGTACCCGACGCTGGGGGTCTGTCTCGGCCACCAGGCGCTGTGTGCGGCGGCCGGCGCCCCGGTCGGCCACGCGCCGGAGGTGGTCCACGGCAAGCCCTCGACGGTGACCCACGACGGCCGCGGGCTCTTCGCGGGGCTCCCCGACCGCCTCGAGGTGGGCCGCTACCACTCGCTGGCGGTCGAGCGGGAGGACCTCCCCGACGAGCTCGTCGAGACCGCCCGCACCGAGGACGAACGGGGCGTCGTCATGGGCGTCCGCCATCGCGAGCGACCCCACGTCGGCGTCCAGTTCCACCCCGAGAGCATCCTCACCGACGCCGGCGAGCGCATGGTCGAGACGTTCTGCCGACGCTGCGCGGCCGACTGAGATGTCCGACCGCGTCGACGACGAGGAGACGTACTACCACGTCGACGGCGAGGTGGTCGCCCGCGCGGACGCCACCGTCAGCGTCGACGACCGGGGCTTCCGGTACGGCGACGCCGCCTTCGAGACCTGCCGGGCGTACGGCGGGACGGTCTTCCGGTGGGAGCGACACCGCGAGCGGCTGCGGGAGACCTGCGAGACGCTCGGGATGGCCGACGCCGTCCCGGGCGACCTGGCCGCGCGGGTCGACGAGACGCTCGCGGCGAACGACCTGGCCGACGCGTACGTCCGGGTCTCGGTCAGCCGTGGCGTCCAGCCCGGGAAGCTCACCCCCGCCCGGGAGGTCGATCCCACCGTCGTCGTCTACGTCAGCCCGCTCCCCCGCGGGGGCGTCGACGGCGAACCCGTCTGGGATGACGCGGCGGTGGTCCAGTCGGTGGCGACCAGACGACCGCCGGAGTCGGTCCTCCCGCCGGGGGCGAAGACCCACAACTACCTCAACGGGATCCTCGCCCGGCTCGAGCTCCGCGACGGTGGAGCGTCCAGGTCGGCGGAATCGGCGACCGAAGCGCCCGACAGCCAGGCGGATCGATCCCCAGACCAACCGGCGGACGAGGCACTCCAGTGCGACGTCGAGGGTCGGGTCGCCGAGGGGGCGACGAGCAACCTCTTCTTCGTCGACGACGGGGTCCTGAAGACGCCCGCCGAGGGGTCGATCCTGCCGGGGATCACGCGGGAGGTCGTCCTCGAGCTCGCCCGCGAGGAGGCGCTGCCGGTCGAGACCGGTGGATACCGGCTCGCGGACCTCCGAAGTGCCGACGAGGCGTTCCTGACGAACACCACCTGGGAGGTCCGTCCCGTCGCATCCATCGACGGCGTCGAGATCGGTGGAGGGGAGGTGACCGCGGTGTTGCGGCGTCGATATCGCGAGCTCGTCGAGGCGCGATGTTACGGCGAGGCACCCGGGTAGATCGGGGCACCCGATCGGTTCGTGGCGGTTCGTGGCGGTTCGTGGCGGTTCGGCTCGCTGGTTGCTCTGCTGAACTCGCCGGGGGGACTACCGAGACCGGATACCTGCCCGGGTCACCGCCCGCGGAATCCCGGCTCGCTACTTGAACCGGAAGGTCTCGAGGTTCTTCGGCGCGAAGGTGCGCATGTTGAACTCGTGGTACAGCGCCGACGAGAGGTCCTGGACCGAGGACTCGTCGCCGTGGACGCACAGCACCTTCTCGGGGCGGGGGTTCATCGTCCGGACGAAGTTCATCAGGCCCTGGCGGTCGGCGTGGCCGGAGAAGCCGTCGACGGTCTCGACGTCCATGTTGAGCGTCAGCGTCTTCCGGCCGTTGCGGTGGTCGCGGTCGTTCATGGGGATCTCGTCCCAGCCGTTCTGGATCCGCCGGCCGAGGGTCCCCTGGGCCTGGTAGCCGACGAAGGTCAGCGTCGACTCCTCCTCGGCGCCGACGTGCTCGAGCCAGGACATGATCGGGCCGCCGGTGATCATCCCCGACGTCGAGATGATGATGCACGGGCCGCCGTCGGCGACTTCCCGGCGCTCGTCCTCGCCGCCGTCGATGTGGTTGAACTGCTCGGCGAGGAAGGGGTTCTCGTCCTCGTGGAAGATGCGGTCGCGGAGCTCGTCGCGGAGGTACTCCGGATAGGTGGTGTGGATGGCGGTCGCCTCCCAGATCATCCCATCGAGGTGGACCGGCATCTCGGTGATGTCGCCCGCGCGCATCGCCTCCTCGAGGACGAGCATGATCTCCTGGGAGCGGCCGACCGCGAACGCCGGGATGAGCACCTTGCCGCCGCGCTCGGCGGTCCGGTTGATCACCTCGGTGAGCCGCCGCTCGGAGTCCTCCTGGTCGGTCTGGAAGTCGTTGCGCCCGCCGTAGGTCGACTCCAGGACGAGCGTCTCCACGCGCGGGAACTCGTTGGTCGCCCCGTTGAATAACCGGGTGTCGCTATAGTGGATGTCGCCGGAGAAGGCGACGTTGTAGAGGCCGTCGCCCACGTGGAAGTGCGCCACCGCCGAGCCGAGGATGTGGCCGGCGTTGTGGAACGTCAGCTTCATGTCCGGCGCGATGTCGGTGACGTCGCCGTACTCCAGCGGGATGCAGTGCTTGATGGCGTCGCGGACCTGCTCGGACTGGTACGGAGGCGTGCGGCCCTCCTTGGCGGCGACGTCGAGGTAGTCCAGCGTCAGGAGGCCCATCAGGTCCCGGGTCGG